>NZ_JBEYKR010000106.1:0-25304 GCF_040703535.1 Streptomyces sp. NPDC007346 | reverse complement strand
TAGTCCCGCTCGTGCTGGAGCGCGGTGTGGAACATGCACTGCGTCGACATGACCCGGCCGGTGCGGATCTCGTCGGCGGTGCGGTTGGACATCAGGTCCTGCGGTCCTGCGACCCCTGAGGCCCCGCGGAGGGACGTCAGGCCGTCAGGACATCAGGACGAGGCAGGGGACATCAGGAGGAGGCAGGACGTCAGCGGACGTTGCCCATGAGCTGCTTGACCTTGCCGCGGTACATGAAGATCGCGACACCGGCAGCCACCGCGAGCGTCGCCTCCAGGGCCACCACCCCGGTGCCGTTGAGCTCCACACCGGCCAGTGAGAGCAGCCCCGTGGTGCAGTCGCCCGCGGTGACGGCGAGGAACCAGACACCCATCATCTGGCTCGCGTACTTCGCCGGAGCCATCTTCGTCGTGACCGACAGGCCGACCGGCGAGAGCGTCAGCTCGGCGACGGTCTGGATGAAGTAGATCGCGACCAGCCACATCGCGGCGGCCTTGTGGCCGTCACCCGCGATGGTCAGCGGCATCAGGAAGACGAAGAACGAGGCACCGACCAGGACGAGGCCGGAGCTGAACTTCACGATCGTGCTCGGTTCCTTGCCGCGCCGGTTCAGCGCCAGCCAGAAGGTGGCGAAGACCGGGGCGAGCGCCATGATCAGGACCGGGTTGACCGACTGGTACCAGGAGACCGGGAAGTCCCAGCCGAAGACGCTGTTGTCGGCCGAGGACTCGGCGAAGATCGCCAGCGTCGAACCGCCCTGGTCGTAGATCATCCAGAAGATGGCGGCGGCCACGAAGAACCAGATGTAGCCGGACATCTTCGACTGCTCGGTCTCGCTGAGCTCCTTGTCCCGCTTGATGCGGACCAGGACCATCACCGGGATGACGAGACCGGCGATGGTGATCGGGACCAGCAGCCAGTTCAGCGTGTAGACGCCGGTGACGACCGTGCCGATGTAGAAGACGGCCGCGACACCGAGCCAGATCATCGACTTGCGCAGGGTCGAGGCGCGCTCGTCCTTGGAGAGCGGCTTCGGGACGATCAGGCTGCGCTCGTTCAGGTGGCGGGTGCCGATGAGGAACTGGAGCACACCCAGGCCCATACCGACCGCCGCGAGGGCGAAGCCGAGGTGCCAGTTGACGTTCTCACCGATGGTGCCGATCACCAGGGGCGCCGCGAAGGCACCCATGTTGATGCCCATGTAGAAGATCGTGAAGCCACCGTCGCGGCGCGGGTCGTCCGGGCCGTCGTAGAGGTGGCCCACCATCGTCGAGATGTTGGACTTCAGCAGGCCCGATCCGATGGCCACGAGGCCCAGACCGGCGAAGAACGTGCCCTCGGAGGGCAGGGCCAGGGTCAGGTGGCCGAGCATGATGACCCCGCCGGCGATGGCGACGGTCTTGCGCGGGCCCCAGACCCGGTCGCCGAACCAGCCGCCGGGCATGGCGAGCAGGTACACCAGCGACAGGTAGACCGAGTAGATCGCGGTCGCCGTGGCGGGTTTCATGTCGAGCCCGCCGGGCGCGATCAGGTAGAGCGGGAGCAGTGCCCTCATGCCGTAGTAGCTGAAGCGCTCCCACATCTCCGTCATGAAGAGTGTGGCCAGGCCGCGGGGGTGGCCGAAGAAGGTCTTCTCGCCGGAACTGGACGAGTCCTTCGTCAGGCTGGACGCCATGGTCGATCCTTGCTGGTCGGGACGCGCTCGCCTCGTGAGCGGTGCGCGCCCGGTGGGGGGCAGCCGGCACCGGCGCGGCCGCACCCCATCCCCACGCCTGAGGGGGACTCGCCCCGGGGCCGGGCTCCGGTCGGAGCGTTCGGCGGCGGGGCGGGGAGGTACCACGTCGGGATCCACGCCCGTCGCGCATCCTTGACGCTCCGGGCCCGGCTCACAGGTCATTCACTCAAAAACGGGCCGGCGTGAACCGGCCCGACCCACAGAAGCTACCTCTGGCGCTCATGGCGGCCCAAAGGTCCTTGAGTAGTGCAACAGGCGCCGGGACACCATACGACACGACACAGTGGCATATGGAAGGACTTGAGACATGGATCACAGGTGGTAATGGAACCAGGCTCCCATATTCAAAGGTCCGTGTCCTGATTATGGCGCTGACCCGCAGGTGGCGACGCGGACCTCACTGTGGACGCCCCGGCCGGACTACCATCAGTCCATGACCCGTGTACTGCTCGCCGAGGACGACGCATCCATCTCGGAGCCGCTGGCCCGCGCACTGCGTCGGGAGGGTTACGAGGTCGAGGTCCGCCAGGACGGCCCGACGGCGCTGGACGCCGGACTCCAGGGCGGTATCGACCTCGTGGTCCTCGACCTGGGGCTGCCCGGGATGGACGGCCTCGAAGTCGCCCGCCGCCTGCGCGCCGACGGCCACACCGTGCCGATCCTGGTGCTGACGGCCCGCGCCGACGAGGTCGACACGGTGGTCGGCCTGGACGCCGGCGCCGACGACTACGTCACCAAGCCCTTCCGCCTCGCCGAGCTGCTCGCCCGGGTCCGCGCCCTGCTCCGCCGCGGCGCCACCGAGCCCGTCGCGCAGCCCGCCACCCACGGCGTCCGGATCGACGTCGAGTCGCACCGGGCCTGGATGGGCGAGGACGAACTCCAGCTCACCGCCAAGGAGTTCGACCTGCTGCGGGTTCTGGTGCGGGACGCCGGCCGGGTCGTCACCCGCGACCAGCTGATGCGCGAGGTCTGGGACACCACCTGGTGGTCCTCCACCAAGACGCTCGACATGCACATCTCCTGGCTCCGCAAGAAGCTCGGCGACGACGCGGCCAACCCGCGCTACATCGCCACCGTCCGGGGCGTCGGCTTCCGGTTCGAGAAGAGCTGACGTACGAAGCCCCTATGCCCCTTGACGACGCACAGCCCATCGGCGGCGGACAGCCCCCCGCCGGTGACGACGCACCACGACCGAACCGGCTGCCGTGCGCCGCCGGCTGATCAACTCCACGCTCGCCGTGGTGCTCGTGGTCATCTCCGTCTTCGGCGTCTCCCTGGTCATCGTGGAGACGCGCACCATCAGCGCCAGCGCCCAGGAGAGCGTCGAATCCGAGGCGCTGCGGCTGATCAGCGTGGTCGACAGCCGCCTGCTGGGCGACGAAGTGATCAACTCCGGCGTGCTCTCCGAGCAGATCGACCGCTCCCGGTTCGCGCTGATCGAGATCCCCGGCCGGGCACCCATCACCGTCGGTGAACGCCCCACCGGCAGCGTCCTGCGCGCCACCGAGACCGGTGAGCAGGGCGAGAAGGTCACCATCGAGGAGTCCCGCTCGGCCGTCACCCGCGAGGTGGGGCGAACCCTCCTGATCATCGGCGCGGTGGCGCTGCTCGCGATCATCTCGGCCGTGCTCCTCGCCGTACGCCAGGCCAACCGGCTCGCCTCCCCGCTCACCGACCTCGCCGAGACCGCCGAACGCCTCGGCTCCGGCGACCCCCGTCCGCGCCACAAGCGGTACGGGGTGCCCGAGCTGGACCGGGTCGCCGATGTCCTGGACGCCTCCGCCGAGCGGATCGCCCGGATGCTCACCGCCGAACGGCGGCTGGCGGCGGACGCCTCGCACCAGCTGCGTACGCCGCTCACCGCGCTCTCCATGCGGATCGAGGAGATCTCGGTGACCGACGACCCGCAGACGGTGAAGGAGGAGGCGAACATCGCCCTCACCCAGGTCGAGCGCCTCACCGACGTCGTCGAGCGGCTGCTGACCAACTCCCGGGACCCGAGCACCGGCTCCGCCGTCGTCTTCGACCTGGACGAGGTCATCAAGCAGCAGATCGAGGAGTGGCGCCCCGCCTACCGCTCCACCGGCCGCGCGCTGGTCCGCTCGGGCAAGCACGGACTGCGGGCGGTCGGCACCCCGGGCGCGGTCGCCCAGGTCCTGGCGGCGCTGATCGAGAACTCCCTCATGCACGGCGGCGGCACCGTCGCCCTGCGCACCCGCGTCACCGGCAACCAGGTGGTCATCGAGGTCACCGACGAGGGCCCCGGCGTCCCGGCCGAGCTGGGGGCGCGGATCTTCGAGCGGACGATCAGCGGCCGCAACTCCACCGGGATCGGCCTGGCCGTCGCCCGGGACCTCGCGGAGGCGGACGGCGGCCGGCTGGAACTGCTCCAGCAGCACCCGGCGGTCTTCGCGCTCTTCCTCAGCCGCATCCCGCTGGACCGCAAGGACCCGCAGCGCCCGGTGCGCTGAGCACGGAAAGGGCCGAAAGGCGTCAGTTCCGTACGGGGCCGGGCTCTACCGCCTCCGCCGGCTGCCTCTGCTCCAGAAACCGTTCCGCATCGAGGACGGCCTCCTTGGCGGGAAGGGTCTTGAAGACCCAGGTCCGGTAGGACCAGAAACGGAACAGGGTCGCGATCCCGATGCCGACGATCTTGAAGACGTTGCTCTGGACCGGGGTGTTCCAGCCGAAGCCGTACGTCGCCAGGTACAGCACCCCGTTCTCGATCACCGCGCCCGCCGCGCTGAACAGCAGGAAGAGGGTCAGCTCACGGGTGCGGCCGGTCTTGTCGCGGTCCCGGTAGGTCCAGTAGCGGAAGCCCACGTAGTTGAAGAGGATCGCGACGAAGGTCGCCAGGAGGCTCGCCCGGACCACCGGAAGATCCGTGGTGTGCCGGATCAGGTTGAAGGCGGCGATGTTGACCAGCAGGCCCATCGCACCGACCGCGCCGAACTTGGCGACCTCCCGGGCCAGCAGATCAAGCCGGGTCCGCAGTGCGCCCCGTTCGCTCATGGTGATCGCTCAGTCCGTCCGTTCGATGGCGTCGACGGTTCCGTCAACCTCGCCATGCTATCCAGCCCTCCAGGGTGATGCTCCGCTGAAGCCCGGGAGGCCGCCGGGGGCGGCACCCGGACGGCGTCCCGGCGGCCCCGGCGCGCCCGATACCCTGGAGACGTGACGTTCCCGGTAGTCGGCATGGTCGGCGGCGGTCAGCTCGCCCGTATGACCCACGAGGCGGGTATCCCCCTCGGCCTGAAATTCAAGCTCCTCAGTGACACGCCCCAGGACTCGGCGGCCCAGGTGGTAGGCGAGGTCGTCATCGGCGACTATCGCGACCTGGAGACGCTGCGCGCCTTCGCGCGCGGCTGCGACGTGATCACCTTCGACCACGAGCACGTGCCGACCGAGCACCTGCGGGCCCTGGAGGCGGACGGCATCCCCGTGCGCCCCGGCCCCGACGCCCTCGTGCACGCGCAGGACAAGGGGGTGATGCGGGCCAGGCTCGCGGAGATCGGCGCGCCCTGCCCCCGTAACCGCATCGTGGGCGACCCGGCCGACGCCGCCGCGTTCGCCGAGGAGGTCGGGGGCTTCCCGGTCATCCTCAAGACCGTGCGCGGCGGGTACGACGGCAAGGGCGTGTGGGTGGTCCGCTCCGAGGCGGACGCGGCCGAGCCGTTCCGCGCCGGGGTCCCGGTCCTCGCGGAGGAGAAGGTCGACTTCGTACGGGAGCTGGCGGCCAACATCGTCCGCTCGCCGCACGGACAGGCCGTCGCCTACCCGGTGGTGGAGTCCGTCCAGGTCGACGGCGTCTGCGACACGGTGATCGCCCCGGCCCCCGATCTGGCCGAGGAGCTGGCGGGCGAGGCCCAGCAGCTCGCGCTCCGCATCGCCGCCGAGCTGGACGTCGTCGGCCACCTGGCGGTCGAGCTGTTCGAGACCCGCGACGGCCGCATCCTCGTCAACGAGCTGGCCATGCGCCCCCACAACTCGGGCCACTGGACCCAGGACGGCGCGATCACCTCCCAGTTCGCCAACCACGTACGGGCGGTCCTCGACCTCCCCCTCGGCGACCCGCGCCCGCGCGCCCCCTGGACGGTCATGTGCAACGTCCTGGGCGGCGACTACCCGGACATGTACCAGGCGTACCTGCACTGCATGGCCCGCGACCCGCAGCTCAAGATCCACATGTACGGCAAGGACGTGAAGCCCGGCCGCAAGGTCGGCCACGTCAACACCTACGGCGACGACCTGGCGGACGTGCGGGAGCGCGCCCGGCACGCGGCCGACTACCTGCGAGGAACGATCACCGAATGACTTCCCCCTCCGCACCGGCCGCCCCCGTGATCGGCATCGTCATGGGCTCGGACTCCGACTGGCCCGTCATGGAGGCCGCGGCCAAGGCGCTCGACGAGTTCGAGATCCCGTACGAGGTCGACGTCGTCTCCGCCCACCGCATGCCGCGCGAGATGATCGCGTACGGCGAGGACGCGGCGGGACGCGGTCTGAAGGCGATCATCGCGGGCGCGGGCGGCGCGGCCCACCTGCCCGGGATGCTGGCCTCCGTCACCCCGCTGCCGGTCATCGGCGTGCCGGTGCCGCTGAAGTACCTGGACGGGATGGACAGCCTGCTCTCCATCGTCCAGATGCCCGCCGGGGTCCCCGTCGCCACGGTCTCGGTCGGCGGCGCGCGCAACGCGGGCCTGCTGGCCGCCCGCATCCTGGCCGCGCACGACCCCGTCCTCCACGAGCGGATGGGCGAGTTCCTCCAGGAGCTGAACGCCCAGGCCACCGAGAAGGGCAAGCGGCTGCGGGCCAAGGTCCAGGGCTCCGACTCCTTCGGCTTCGGAAAGTAGGGGCCCGCCGTGGACCACCTCGCCCGCGCGCACGAACTCCTCGCCGTCCACCCCGTCGTCGACGGCCACAACGACCTCCCCTGGGCCCTGCGCGAGCAGGTCGGCTACGACCTGGACGCCCGGGACATCGCCGCCGACCAGCGCGGCCTGCTCCACACCGACCTGAACCGGCTGCGGGCCGGCGGGGTCGGCGGCCAGTTCTGGTCGGTGTACGTGCGCACCGACCTGACCGGCGACGCGGCGGTCAGCGCCACGCTCGAACAGATCGACATCGTCGCCGAGCTGATCGCCCGCTACCCCACCCACCTGCGGCGCGCGTTCACCGCCGACGACCTGGAGAAGGCCCGCGCCGAGGGGCGCATCGCCTCCCTGATGGGCGCCGAGGGCGGCCACTCCATCAACAACTCGCTGGGCACCCTGCGAGCCCTGCACACCCTGGGCGTCCGCTACATGACGCTCACCCACAACGACAACATCGACTGGGCCGACAGCGCCACCGACCTGCGCCGCCTCGGCGGCCTCTCCGCCTTCGGCCACGAGGTCGTCCGCGAGATGAACCGCATCGGCATGCTGGTCGACCTCTCGCACGTCTCGGACGGCGTCATGCGCGACGCGCTCGCCACCAGCACCGCGCCGGTGATCTTCTCGCACTCCTCGGCCCGTGCCGTCTGCGACCACCCGCGCAACATCCCCGACGACGTGCTGGCCGCGCTCCCGGCCAACGGCGGCGTCGCGATGGCGACCTTCGTCCCGAAGTTCGTGCTGCCCGCCGCCGTCGAGTGGACGCTCGCCGCCGACCGCAACATGCGCGAGCACGGCCTGCACCACCTGGACACCACCCCGCAGGCGATGCGCATCCACGAGGACTTCGAGGCGGCCCACCCCCGCCCCCAGGCCACGGTGGCGACCATCGCGGACCACCTCGACCACATGCGCGAGGTCGCGGGCGTCGACCACATCGGCATCGGCGGCGACTACGACGGCACGGCGTTCACCCCGAGCGGCCTGGAGGACGTCTCCGGCTACCCGAACCTGATCGCCGAGCTGCTGCGCCGCCGCTGGTCCGAGGGCGACCTCGCCAAGCTGACCTGGCGCAACGCCGTACGGGTGCTGCGCGACGCGGAAGCCGTCGCCCGCGCCGAGCAGAGCACGCGCGGCCCGTCCCACGCGACCATCACGGAGCTGGACGGGCGGGGAATCCGCTAGGAGGTGGCTGACCGTTCGGCGTCGCCCGCCCGCGCCGCATCGTCAGACACCCGCTGAGGGGCCGGGCGCCGCGAACGGTCCCCCCGGTCCGAAGGCGAGCGCCCCGAAGCGCTCGCCCATGCGGCGGTGGGCGGCGGCGTCCGGGTGGAGCCGGTCGGGCAGCGGCAGCTCGGCGGCGTCGGCCTCGCCGTACAGTTCGCGCCCGTCCAGGTGGTGCAGCCCCGGGTCGTCGGCCGCGCGCAGCGCCACGATCCGGGCGAGCTCCTCCCGTACGACCCGCAGGGTCAGCTTCCCGAGGGCCGCCTCCGAGGGGTCCCCCAGCGCCGTGAACCGCACCTTCCCGTCGCTCAGCTCCGGGGCGGCCGGGCCGGGGGTGTCCTCGTGCGCGGGGCACAGGACGGGCGAGACGACCAGCAGGGGCGTCGTGGGGTGCCCCTCCCGCACGGTGTCGAGGAACCCGTGCACGGCCGGGCCGAAGGCGCGCAGCCGCATCAGGTCCAGGTTGACGAGATTGATGCCGATCTTGACGCTGATCAGGTCGGCCGGGGTGTCCCGCAGGGCGCGCGCGGTGAACGGATCGAGCAGGGCGCTGCCGCCGAGCCCGAGGTTGACCAGCTCCACGCCCCCCGCGGCGGCGGCGAGGGCCGGCCAGACGGTGGCGGAGCTGTCCGCGGCGGACCCCTGGCTGATCGAACTGCCGTGGTGCAGCCACACCCGCCGCCCGCCCGGCTCCACGGCGGTGACGGGGGCGTCGGTGCGCAGGCCGGTCAGCTCGGTGGTCTCGGTGTACGGCAGCCAGATCTCGACGACCTTCTCCCGTCCGGGCAGCCCGTCGAACCGGACGGTGCCGACCGGCCCGGGGACCCTCTCCCGGGAGCCGTCGTCCAGGTCCACCAGCAGCAGGTCACCCCCGCCCGCGGTGGCCCGGCCGGCCGGCTCCCCGTCGACGTGCAGGTCGTAGGCGCCGTCCGGGCGGGGCGGGAAGCCCCGGTAGCCCAGGACCGTGCGCAGGACGTCCAGCTCGACGGCGGTGGCCCGGGTGCGGAACACCAGCCGTACGCCGGAGGGCTGCGACTCCGCCTGGGCACCCTGTTCGTCGCCGCCGAACTGGGCCCGTGCGCGGGCGGGCAGGCGGTGGGGGAGGAGGCCGCCGCGCGCGGTGCGTTCCAGGTCGAGCGCGCCGCGCAGGAGGTCGTCGGTGAGGGGGGTGGTGATCCAGCCGTACGAGTCGGTCATGGTCTGAGCCTGCCCGCGAACGGTCCGGTCCCAGCCTGCCCACGGCGAAACGGACGACGGCCACCCCGCCCCGCCGGACGACGGCCACCCCGCCCCGCCGGGCGGCGGACGCTCAGGCCCTGGGGCGCCCCATCGCCCGGTACGTCCACCCGGCCTCGCGCCACACCGCACTGTCCAGGGCGTTGCGCCCGTCCAGGATGATCCGGCGGGACACCGCCTCACCCAGCTCCGCCGGGTCCAGCTCGCGGAACTCGCGCCACTCCGTCAGGTGCAGCACCACATCCGCGCCGCGCACGGCCTCCAGCGCGGAGTCGGCGTAACCGAGCGTCGGGAACAGCTGCCGGGCGTTGGCCATCCCCTTCGGGTCGAAGACGGTCACCTGGCCGCCCTGGAGGTGGATCTGCCCGGCGACGTTGAGCGCGGGGGAGTCGCGTACGTCGTCGGAGTCCGGCTTGAACGCGGCGCCCAGGACACCCACCCGGGTGCCGAGGAACGAGCCGCCGCCCACGGCCTCCCGGGCCAGCTCGACCATGTGGCCGCGGCGGCGCATGTTGATGGAGTCGACCTCGCGGAGGAAGGTGAGGGCCTGGTCCGCGCCCAGCTCGCCGGCGCGCGCCATGAAGGCCCGGATGTCCTTGGGCAGGCAGCCGCCGCCGAAGCCGATCCCGGCCCGCAGGAACTTCTTCCCGATGCGGTCGTCGTACCCGATGGCCTCGGCGAGCTTCACGACGTCCCCGTCGGCGGCCTCGCAGACCTCGGCCATGGCGTTGATGAAGGAGATCTTGGTGGCGAGGAAGGAGTTGGCGGAGGTCTTCACCAGCTCGGCGGTCGGGAAGTCCGTCACGACGAAGGGCGATCCCTCCCCGACCGGTCCGGCGTACACCTCGCGCAGCAGCTTCTCGGCCCGCTCGCTCCCGACGCCGACGACGATCCGGTCGGGGTGCAGGGTGTCGTCGACGGCGAAGCCCTCGCGCAGGAACTCCGGGTTCCACGCCAGCTCGGCCTCGGCGCCCGCCGGGGCCAGCTCCGCGAGGCGGGCGGCGAGGCGGGCGGCGGAGCCGACGGGGACGGTCGACTTGCCGACGACCAGGGCGGGGCGGGTGAGGTGCGGGGCGAGCGAATCGAAGGCGCTGTCGACGTAGCTCATGTCGCAGGCGTACTCGCCGTGCTTCTGCGGAGTGTTCACACAGACGAAGTGGACGTCACCGAAGGCGCCGACCTCCTCCCAGGAGGTGGTGAAGCGCAGCCGCCCGGTGGAGCCCTCGATGCCGTCGACATGCTTGCGCAGCATCTCCTCGAGACCCGGCTCGTACATCGGCACGCGCCCGGTGGAGAGCAGCTCGATCTTCTCCGGTACGACGTCGAGCCCGAGGACCTCGAACCCCAGCTCGGCCATGGCCGCCGCATGGGTGGCGCCGAGATAGCCGGTGCCGATCACAGTGATCCTGAGGGCCATGGGTGCTCCTGGGAGGTACGGACGGACGTGCGGACCGAGCATAGTCGCGGAGAGGAACCCCGGATCCGCCGCCCGATCTGCCGCTTTCCTCCGGTTCTGCCCGACCCCTGTCACCAAGCTCACGTGCCGCTCTCGTATGCCCTCGGCCGGCTTCCGCACTAAAATTGGGTTACTTAACGGTAGTTAGCATCTGGGGAGTGAGCGTCTTGGCGGGTTCGACCGATTTCGACCTGTACCGTCCGGCCGAGGAGCACGACATGCTCCGGGAGGCCATCCGTTCGCTGGCCGAGTCGAAGATCGCCCCCTTCGCCGCCGCGGTCGACGAGGAGAGCCGCTTCCCGCAGGAGGCGCTGGACGCCCTGGTCGCCTCGGACCTGCACGCCGTCCACGTCCCGGAGGAGTACGGCGGCGCCGGCGCCGACGCGCTCGCCACGGTCATCGTGATCGAGGAGGTGGCCCGCGCCTGCGCCTCCTCCTCCCTGATCCCGGCCGTCAACAAGCTCGGCTCGCTCCCGGTGATCCTCTCCGGCTCCGAGGAGCTGAAGCGCAAGTACCTGCGCCCACTCGCCAAGGGCGACGCGATGTTCTCGTACGCGCTCTCCGAGCCGGACGCCGGTTCGGACGCGGCGGGCATGAAGACCAAGGCCGTGCGCGACGGCGACTTCTGGGTCCTGGACGGCGTGAAGCGCTGGATCACCAACGCGGGCGTCTCCGAGTTCTACACGGTCATGGCGGTCACCGACCCGACCAAGCGCTCCAAGGGCATCTCGGCCTTCGTCGTCGAGAAGTCCGACGAGGGTGTCTCCTTCGGCGCCCCGGAGAAGAAGCTCGGCATCAAGGGCTCCCCGACCCGCGAGGTCTACCTCGACAACGTCCGCATCCCCGCGGACCGGATGATCGGCGAGGAGGGTACGGGCTTCGCCACCGCGATGAAGACCCTGGACCACACCCGCATCACCATCGCGGCCCAGGCCCTCGGCATCGCCCAGGGCGCGCTGGACTACGCCAAGGGGTACGTCCAGGAGCGCAAGCAGTTCGGCAAGCCGATCGCCGACTTCCAGGGCGTCCAGTTCATGCTCGCCGACATGGCGATGAAGCTGGAGGCGGCCCGCCAGCTCACCTACTCGGCCGCCGCCAAGTCCGAGCGCGTCGACGGCGACCTCACCTTCTTCGGCGCCGCGGCCAAGTGCTTCGCCTCCGACGTGGCCATGGAGGTCACCACGGACGCGGTCCAGCTGCTGGGCGGCTACGGCTACACGCGGGACTACCCGGTGGAGCGCATGATGCGCGACGCCAAGATCACGCAGATCTACGAGGGCACGAACCAGGTCCAGCGCATCGTCATGGCCCGCAACCTGCCGTAACGGCTCCCGCCGTCACCGCGGCCCCCGGCACCACGCCGGGGGCCGTACGCATGTCTCCGGCAGGTGCCCCCGGCCCTACGCCGTGCGGGCCAGGTCGTCCGGAGTGACCGGCTCCGCGAACGGCAGCCCCCGCACGTACCGCGCCACCTCCTCCAGCGCGAACTGACCCATCCGGTGGATCTCGTCGCCGAGCGACCCCGCCACATGCGGGGTCAGCAGGACGTTCTCCAGGTCGTACAGCGGGGACCCGGCCGGTGGAACCTCCGGCTCCGTCACGTCCAGCACCGCGTTCAGCCGCCCCGACACCAGCTCGGGCAGCAGCGCCTCCCCGTCGACCAGCGAACCGCGCGAGGTGTTGATCAGGGTGGCGCCGTCCGCCATCGCCGCCAGCTGCGCGGCCCCGATCAGGTGCCGGGTCGCGGGCAGCTCCGGCGCGTGCACCGAGACGATCCGGCTGCGCGCGCACAGCTCGTCCAGACCCACCTTCTCCGCGCCGAGCAGGGCCGCCGCCCCCGCGTCCACGTACGGGTCGAAGAGCAGGACGTCCAGGTCGAACGGGCGCAGCAGCTCGATCACCCGGCGGCCGATCCGTGAGGCGCCCACGATCCCCACACGGTGCCGGTAGTTGCCGTGCCCGTCCAGCTCCGCGCGCCAGTCGTGCGGGGCGCGCAGCCGCCGGTAGCGGTGGGCGGCGGGCAGCACGTTCTTGCCGGCGAACAGGATCGCGGCCAGCGTGTACTCGGCGACCGGCAGCGCGTTGGCCCCGGCCGCCGAGGTCACCTGGATGCCCCGCTCCCAGCAGGCCGGGGTGATGTGGTGCTTGACGCTTCCGGCCGCGTGCACGACGGCGCGCAGCCGGGGCGCGGCGGCCAGCACGTCCGGGGTGAGCGGGGGCGCCCCCCAGCAGGTGATGAGCAGCTCCGCCCCGGCGAGCGCGGCCGCGACCCGGGGCGCCGGATCGGTCAGCCGGTGCGCGACCAGCGCCGGGTCGGTGTCCACGAGCGCGGTGAGCCGCGCCCGCTGCCCGGCGGTGAACAGCCGCTCCGCGGTGCCCGGACCCATGGCGAGGAGGGCGGCGGGGGTGGTGGTCATTTGAGGCTCCCTGCGGTCAGTCCGGCCTTCCAGTGCCGTTGGAGCACGACGAAGGCGATGATCAGTGGGGTGACGGCCAGGAGCGAGCCGGTGACGACCATCGGGTAGAACGACGGGTCGGCGTTGGCGTTGCTGTGCCAGTTGTAGAGGCCCAGGCTCAGCGGGTAGAGGTCCTTGTCCGAGAGCATCACCAGCGGGAGGAAGAAGTTGTTCCAGACCGCGGTGAACTGGAAGAGGAAGACCGTCACGAAGCCGGGCATGACCATGCGCAGACCGACCGACCAGAAGGTCCGCAGCTCACCGGCCCCGTCGATCCGGGCGGCCTCCAGGACCTCGTCGGGGATGTAGCCCGCGCTGAAGACCCGCGAGAGGTACACGCCGAACGGGTTGACCAGCGCCGGGATCAGCACCGCCCAGTAGGTGTTGACGGTGCCGGTCTCCACGGCCAGCAGGTACAGCGGCAGGGCCAGGGCCGTGGAGGGCAGCAGCACCCCCAGCAGCACCAGGGCGAACAGCTTCTCCTTGCCCCGGAAGCGGTACTTGTCGAAGGCGTACCCGGCGGCGACGCTGATCAGCGAGCAGCCCAGCGCCCCGATGCCCGCGTACAGCAGCGAGTTGCCGTACCAGCGGAAGTAGATGCCGCCCTGGTAGGCCGTCAGCTCCGACAGGTTGTGCGCGAGGTCGAACCCCTCGAAGGAGAGGACGTCCCCGCCCAGCAGGTTCCCGGCGTCCTTGGTGGCCGCCGTGAGCAGCCAGACCAGCGGGAAGAGCGTGTAGAGGGCGGCGATCAGGAGCACGCCGTTGACCGCGGTCTTCGACAGCCACCGGTTGCCGGTCATGACCGTGCCTCCTTCCGGTGGGTGAAGCGGGTGACGGCGAAGGAGAGCACGGCGGCGACCAGGGCGATGAGGACGGAGGCGGCGGCCGCCAGTCCGTAGTCGTTGCGCTCGAACGCGGCGCTGTAGGCGTACATGTTCGGGGTCCAGGTGCTCGTCACCGCGGAGCCCGAGCCGCGGCTGAGGATCAGGGGCTCGGTGAACAGCTGGAGCGAGCCGATGATCGTGAAGAGCAGGACCATCACCAGCGAGGAGCGGATCAGGGGGAGCTTGATGGAGAACGCGATCCGCCACTGGCCCGCGCCGTCCACGGTCGCGGCCTCCAGCAGCGAGCGGTCCACGGCCTGCAACGCGGCGTAGAAGATCACCACGTTGTAGCCGAGCCACTCCCACAGGGCGATGTTCACGACGGAGGGGAGCGTGCCCCGGGAGGAGAAGAAGTCGAAGCCGATCCCGCCCGCCTCCATCGCGGCGACCACCGGGGAGAGCTGAGGGGTGTAGAGGTAGATCCAGATCAGTGCGGCGATCAGACCGGGGATGGCGTGCGGCAGGAACAGCGCCAGCTGGAAGAAGCGGCGGGCGCGGGCCAGCGCGGTGTCCAGCAGCAGGGCCAGGACGATCGCGCCGCCGCCCATCAGCGGGATGTAGAGGGCGCAGTAGCCGAGCAGCACCCAGAAGCCCTCGCGGAACGCCTGGTCGCCCAGGGCGGCCGCGTAGTTGCCGAGCCCGTCGAAGACGGTACGCGGACCGTCGAAGCCGAGGCCGGAGTGCTTCTCGGTGAAGAGGCTCAGCCAGAGCGCGTAGCCGACCGGGACGATCATCGCCACGGTGAACAGGGCGAAGAAGGGGGCGAGGAGGGTGCCCGCCGCCAGCCGGGTGCGGGCGCGTGAGCCGAGCTCCTTCGAGGGGCGCCCCCTGCCGTCGCCGCTCATGAGGGGTCCTCCACCTTCAGGCCGCGCTTGCGCAGGTCGGCGACCGTGGCGTCATGGGCCCGCCTGATCGCCTCCGGCAGCGTCGAGGAGCCGCCGACCACCTCGCCCAGCGCGTCGCCCAGCGCGGAGTTGGTGGCGCCGGGGCTCGGGCCCCACACCCAGTCCGGCCCGATGGACGCGCCCGCCTCCTCGAAGAGCCCGTACAGGTCCTGGCCCCCGTAGAAGCTCGTGTCGAAGGCCTTCCTGGCGATCGGCACCATGGCGGGGGAGGCGGGCAGGGCGCTCGATGTGCTCGCCCCGATCCGGGCGTTGATCGCGTCCTCGTGCGTCGACATCCACAGGGCGAACTCGACGGCGGCCGCGGTCCTGGGGCTCCCCTTGCTGACGGCGAACGTCGAGCCGCCGATCATCCCGCTGGCCGGCCGGTCCGCCTCCCAGCCCGGCAGCCGCACCGCCGCCCACCGGCCCTTCTGCTCGGGCACGATGCCCGCCAGCACGCCCGCGCCCCAGGAGGCCCCGAGATAGCCGACGGTGGTGCCCTGCTTGAGGGAGCCGGTCCACTCGGGGCTGAACGAGGAGGCGGTGGAGACGAGCCCGTCGTCGATCAGGCCCTGCCAGTACGCGGCGGTGCGGGAGGAGGCGGGGTCGGTGGTGTGGACGCGCCAGGCGTCGGTGTCGGCCCGGAACCACTGCGCGCCCGCCTGCCACGCCATGGCCTGGAAGAACGTCGGGTCGTCGGGGAAGAAGGTGGCGATCCTGGTCTTCGGCCGGGCCTTCCTCACCTGCTCGGCCGCCTCCCGGAAGCCGTCCCAGGTGGTGGGCGGGGTGATGCCGTGCTCGGTGAAGAAGTCCTTGCGGTAGTAGAAGACCTGGGGTGCCGCGTCGAAGGGGATCGCCCAGTTCCTGCCGCCGAGCGTGGTCATCTCGATGGTCTGCGGCAGGAACTTCCTCTTGATGTCCTCGGTCAGATAGCCGCTGATGTCCTGGAGCGAGCCCTGGCTGACGAAGGCGGACAGCTGCGGATACTCGATGGAGAGCAGGTCGGGGGCGATGCCCGCCTTCACCGCGTTGGCGATCTTCGGGTAGCCGCCGAGACCGCCGGACGGTATCTCCTCGAACTCCACCTTG
Organism: Streptomyces sp. NPDC007346; assembly: GCF_040703535.1. NCBI lineage: Bacteria > Bacillati > Actinomycetota > Actinomycetes > Kitasatosporales > Streptomycetaceae > Streptomyces > Streptomyces sp. NPDC007346. The sequence goes on along the minus strand of NZ_JBEYKR010000106.1, from coordinate 9,466 downwards.
ATCGTGTCGTGGGTCGCGTTGAACGCTTCCACGACCTCCTGCGACCCCTTGGTCCAGGCCCAGAAGGACACGGTCACCGGGGAGTCGGCGGTACCCCGGGCGCGGGAGTCGTCGTCGGCGCCGCCGCACGCCGTGACGACGGCGAGGGCGGTGGCGGCGCCGACCAGCGCATGGACGGAACGGGACCAACTGCGGCTCACGGTGTGGCTCCTGTACGACGGTACGGGCGGTAGCCGCGATGTTTCGACCCCTCCTGAGCGAAGTCAAGAGCGAAAGATTGAATGAGCGAATAATGATCGAATGGGGGAGGGGCGAAAAGGGAGGGAACGCGGTCAGACCGCCGCGAGGCGGTCGGCCTCCTCCACCCCCGGCCGCCCGCACGACCCCCGCACCCGCAGCGCCGGCAGCAGCGCCACCCGGCGCCGGGGCCGGGCCTCCTCGCCCCCCGGGTACCGGTGCCCGGACAACCGCTCCACCAGCAGCTCCGCCGCGCACCGCCCGACCTCCCGCTTGGGCGGGGCCACCGCGCTGAGCGGAGTGTCGGCGAGCGCGGCGACCTCGTCGTCGTACGTGATCAGCGCCAGGTCGCCGGGGACCCGCACCCCCAGCTCGGCCAGGCGGCGCACCATGCGGATGGCGTCCTCGTCGTTGTGCATCAGCACCGAGCTCGCCCGCCCCTCGCGCACCGCGTCCCGCACGGCCAGCGCCGAGCGCTCGAAGAGGGCCGGGTCGCGGTCGGCGGAGACGGCGGCGACCAGCGGCTCGGTGCCCGCGAGCCCCAGGGCCTCCAGCGCCCGCCCGTAACCGGCGCGCACCGCCCGCGCGGTCGGGCTGTCCGTCCGCGCGACCAGCATCGGCGTCCCGTGCCCCAGGCGCACCAGATGCCGTACGGCGAGGAGCACCCCGTGCGCGTGGTCGGAGCCGACCCGGTCCAGCCCCTCCAGCGGACCGCCAAGCTCCCCTTCGCGCTCCACCAGCACCTTCTCGACCGGCAGCCGGGTGATCCAGTCGCTGTAGCGCCCCGCGTGCTCCGGCTCCGTCCAGCTCGGCGCCAGCAGCAGCCCCTGCGCCCCGGCCGCCAGCAGCCCGGCGACGTGCGCGGCGTCGTCCTCGGGGCGGTAGTCGGTGACGCGCAGGATCAGCCGGGCGCCGAGCCGGGCGGCCGCCTCGTGGGCGCCCCGGATGACCTCGGCGAAGTAGTACGCGGCCGCCGGGGCGAGCATCCCGATCACCGGCCCGCCGCCCACCGGCGTACCGGCCGGGCCCCGGTCGGCCGGCCAGGACACCGCACCGTGCGTCCGCACCAGCAGCCCCCTGGAGGCCAGCGCCTCCACATCGCGCCGGGCGGTGACCACGGAGACGCCGAGGCGTCCGGCCAGCTCCGACACCCGTACGGTGCCGCGCTCGCGGACCAGGTTCAGCAGCCGGTCATGTCGTTCGGCTCCGCCTTCGCGCACGGTGACAGCCCCCCTTGAGCAGAATGATCGAACCATGGGTGATGGCCGATCATTCGATCACAGGGGCGCCGAACAGGGGAGGGCCTTGCGCGGGCCGATGGAGGGAGCCTCGTGCGGGCCGATGAGCAGAGCCCCCGCGGACCGACGGACCCCGACCGCGCATCGCGGCCGACGCGCCCACGGGCCGTAACGTACTGACGGGCCGCAACGCCCCCATGGGCCGCGACGCCCCCACGGGCCGTAACGCGCCCACGGGCCGCAACGCGGCTACTGCGGACCGTACTTACGTCCCGTACGCGAGGTGACCCCGCCCAGCAGGCCGCGCGGCGTCACCTTCACCAGCCCCATCAGCGCCTTGTAGCGCGGGTCCGGGATCGACACAGGCTTGCCCCGTGCCAGATCCGTCAGCGCCGAGGCCACCAGCTTGTCCGCGTCCAGCCACATCCACCCCGGGATGTTGCCGGTGCCCATCCCGGCCCGCTCGTGGAACTCCGTACGGACGAAGCCGGGGCACAGCGCCATCAGCCGCACCCCCGATCCGGCCAGGTCCTTCGCCGCTCCCTGGGTGAACTGCACGACCCACGCCTTGGACGCCCCGTACGTACCGCGCGGCACGAACGCCGCGACGGACGCCACGTTGATCACCCCGCCCCGGCCGCGCTCCTTCATGCTCGCGGCGGCGGCCGAGGTCAGCCGGAGCACCGCCTCGCAGTGCACCTTCAGCATCGTCAGCTCATCGGCCATGGACACTTCCAGGTAGCGCCCCTTGTTGCCGAACCCGGCGTTGTTGACCAGCAGATCGACCGGGTGCGTGCGGTCCGCGAGCCGCTTCTCGACGGCCTCGATCCCGGCGTCCGTGGACAGGTCGGCGCTCAGCACCTCGGCCTCGATGCCGTGCCGGTCGTGCAGTTCGGTGGCCTGGTCGCGCAGCCGGGCGGTGTCCCGGGCCACCAGCACCAGGTTGTGCCCCTGGCTCGCGAGCCGTCGCGCGAAGGCCGCCCCGATACCCGCCGTCGCGCCCGTGATCAGTGCAGTCGTCATACGCGGCACGTTAGTGCCCCGTGCGCGGGGCGCGGTCACCGCCCGCCGCCACGTACTCCCGCGCCCTGCGCAGCGCCTCGGGGTGCAGGGCCGACGCGGCGGCCAGCAGGGACGGCAGCAGGGTGCGTTCGGTGGTGACGGCCCGGAACTGCAGGGCCGCGGTGACCTCGTGGTCCGGCCGGTGCACGATCGCGACGGGGTCCCCGGCCCGGATCGTGCCCGGCTCGATCACCCGCAGATAGGCACCGGTGGCCGCCTCCCGGGTGAAGCGCCGGACCCACCTCTCCTCCCCGATGTGGTCGGCGAACGTCTGGCACGGGATGCGCCCGGAGGTCACCTCCAGCAGCAGTCCGGCCCCCACCCGCCAGCGCTCACCGATCAGCGCGCCGCTCACGTCGACCCCGAGGGTGGTCAGGTTCTCGCCGAACGCCCCGTTCGCCAGCTTCCGGCCGTCCAGCTCCCGCTCCCAGGCGTCCAGCTCCTCCCGGGCGAAGGCGTACACGGCCTGGTCGCTGCCGCCGTGGTGGCGCAGGTCGCAGACCGCGTCCCCGGCGAGCCCGCTGCCGCCGGTCCCCTTGGCACCGGGGTCACTGACCCGCACGGGCCCCTCGAACGGCCGCTTGTCGATCCCGGTCAGACCGCCGGGACCACCGGCGGACGGCAGAGGGGTGGGGCGGCCGACATTCACGCTCAGCAATTCCATGCGGGTCACGCTAATGGCTCAGCACTCAAAGGGGCACATCATTAATTCGCCTCTCACCCAAGCGTCTCTTATGGTGGAGAGGTGATCGAAGCCCGCCACCTCCGCGTCCTGCGCGCCGTCTCCGCCACCGGTTCGTTCTCCGCCGCCGCCCGCGAACTCGGCTGCACCCAGCCCGCGGTGAGCCAGCAGATGAAGGCCCTGGAGTCCTCCGCCGGCACCCCCCTGCTGATCCGCACCGGGCGCGAGATGCGTCTCACCCAGGCGGGCGAGGCGCTGGTGCGGCACGCCTCCGGCATCCTCGCGGGGCTGACGGCGGCCGAGGAGGAGGTCGCCGCCATCGCCGGGCTGCGGGCCGGGCGGGTCCGGCTCGTCTCCTTCCCCAGCGGCAGCTCCACCCTGGTCCCCGGCGCTCTGGCGGCCCTGCGCGCCGAGCACCCCGGGACGCGGGTCTCGCTGGTCGAGGCCGAGCCGCCGCGCTCGGTGGACCTGCTGCGCGACGGCGACTGCGACATCGCGCTGGCCTTCCGGTACGGAACCTCCGGCGGCGAATGGGACGACCTGGTGGTCCGGCCGCTCCTCACCGACCGGCTGATCGGCCTGGTGCCGGACGGGCACCGGCTGGCGGACGCGTCGAGCGTGTCCGTCGGTGAGCTGGCGGACGAGTCGTGGATCGCGGGGTGCCCGCGCTGCCGCCGTCAGCTGGTGGAGGTCTGCGAGGAGTCCGGCTTCACCCCCCGGATCGACTTCGCCACCGACGACTACCCGGCGGTGATGGGCCTGGTGGGGGCGGGGCTCGGTGTGGCGGTCCTGCCGGAGCTGGCCGTCGAGTCGGTGCGGCCCAAGGGGGCGAGGACCGTCCCGGTGGAGCCCGCGATCGAGCGGGAGATCGTGGCGCTCACCCTGCCGGACCTGGCCCGGGTCCCGGCCGTGGCGGCCACCCTGGACCAGCTGTCCCGGGCGGCGGCCCGCTGAGGACACCCGCGCGGCGGTCGGAGGGGGTGGCGGGCGGTGCTGGGGAAACGTTTCTGCGTTGGTGGGGGCCGAACGGGTGTCAGGTCGGACGGGAGCCGGTGGTGGCGGTGGTGGCACCTGAGGGGGCCGCGGTGATCAGCCGGGTCCTGGCCCGGCCCATGAGCTCTTCGCGCTCGTCCTCGGTCAGGCCGCCCCACACCCCATAGGGCTCCCGTACGGCCAGGGCGTGGGCCGCGCATTCGGCGCGTACGGGACACCGCATGCACACCTCCTTGGCGGAGGTCTCACGAGCGCTGCGGGCGGCGCCGCGCTCGCCTTCGGGGTGGAAGAACAGGGAGCTGTCGACGCCTCGGCAGGCGGCGAGCAGCTGCCAGTCCCACAGGTCTGCGTTGGGTCCGGGAAGGCGGGAGAAATCTGCCATTGCTTGTCCCCTCGAAGCCGTGCTGCGTCGGAAGCGGCATCCTCGACCGCCGGTGAACCGGCGATCCGTATTCGGTGATCGTCTCTTCGGTGACCTGACTCTCGACCGTACATCTGCGGTGCTAGTAGATGTAAATATGACTGTTTGCGAATCTAGCCATAGACACCCTTAAAAGGGAAGAAATCTCGCCCAATAGGGCACGTCGGGGAGTGAAGATTCGGTTGACGGGTGAATCACCCGCGTCGTTCTCCTCCGTGTGCGAGCCCTCACGTAGAGTGCCGAACCCGAAGGTCCGACCCGTAACTCTTTCGAGTGACCGTCGTTAAGAGGGTGGATGCGGTTGACGGAGAACGAGCTCGGGCACATGTCCGAAGGGGTCAACCGCACAGGTGACGACTTGTATCAGCCTGGAGGCTCAAGGTGACGCGCATCAGCTGCGGAGGACGGTCATGACATCCGTGCTCGTCTGCGACGACTCCCCGCTTGCCCGAGAAGCGCTCCGTCGCGCGGTGGCCACCGTGCCCGGTGTCGAGCGCGTGACCACGGCGGCCAACGGCGAGGAGGTCCTCCGCCGCTGGGGGGCCGATCGTTCGGATCTGATTCTCATGGACGTACGCATGCCCGGACTCGGGGGGGTGGAGACAGTCCGGCGGCTGCTTTCCGCGGATCCCGGGGCCCGGATCATCATGCTGACCGTCGCCGAGGACCTGGACGGGGTCGCTCTCGCGGTCGCCGCCGGTGCCCGCGGCTATCTGCACAAGGACGCCTCGCGCGCCGAGCTGCGGGCCACCGTCACGCAGGCGCTGGCCGACCCGACGTGGCGGCTCGCCCCGCGCCGGCTGCGGTCCGCCGAGATGGGGGCGGCCCCCACGCTCACCGCGCGGGAGATCCAGGTGCTCGAAGGCATGAGCCACGGCCGCTCCAACGCGGAGATCGGCCGTGAGCTGTTCCTCTCCGAGGACACGGTCAAGACCCACGCCAGGCGGCTGTTCAAGAAGCTCGGGGCCTCGGACCGCGCCCATGCGGTGGCCCTGGGATTCCGCTGGGGGCTGGTCCGCTGACGCCCGGCCCGGACCGCCCCCGTCCGCAGACCGGCGGACGGGGTGACGGGACGGGTCACCGGTGGCACACCCCCGGATCCGGGCGCCCGCCGACGGCGCCATGTGACGCTTCCCGGCCGATGACGCATCCTTGAGTCGTGGAGTTCCTCAGGAACGATTCGGTCGAGCGGAAGGGGAGGGCGCAGGACATGACATCCGGCGCACCCGCTCATAACGCTTCGGTGCACAACTCGGGACGCGATGGAGCGGACCGTCCGGCATCAGGGCACCATGGTCCGATGCGTGACGACGAAACCACGGTGATCGGTGCCCTCGTGCACCGGGCCGTCGACGGCGACGCGCAGGCCACTCACGATCTGCTGGCTCACGTCCACCCCCTCGCCCTGCGCTACTGCCGCTCCCGGCTCAGCCGCCTGCCCGGTGATGCTCGCCACTTCGTGGAGGACCTCGCGCAGGAGGTCTGCGTCGCCGTGCTCATGGCGCTGCCGCGCTACAAGGACACGGGCAGGCCCTTCGAGGCCTTCGTCTTCGCCATCGCCGGCCACAAGGTCGCCGACCTCCAGCGCGCCGCCATGCGTCACCCGGGCTCGACCGCCGTCCCCTCCGACGAGATGCCGGAGCGGCCCGACGACTCCCTCGGCCCGGAGGAGCGCGCCCTGCTCAGCAGCGATGCGGCCTGGGCGAAGAAGCTCCTCGCCAACCTCCCGGAGAGCCAGCGCGAGCTGCTGGTCCTGCGGGTCGCGGTCGGGCTGACCGCCGAGGAGACCGGGCGGATGCTCGGGATGTCCCCGGGCGCGGTCCGGGTCGCCCAGCACCGCGCGCTCAGCAGGCTGCGGGCGCTGGCCGAGCAGTAGGGCGCACCGCGGAGGCTCCCCGTAGGAAGCTACGGAACGCTTCCGTGATCTTGGTCGTGGAATGAGACACCCGTGGAGCCCGTTAGCATGGACATCCGCACCGATCAAGACCATTTGGGGAAGGTGTCATGACTGCAAACGTCGACGGAGTGCCTGAGAAGTTCGCAACGCTCGGGCTGACATACGACGACGTGCTGCTGCTGCCGGGCGCGTCCGAGGTCCTGCCCAACGTGGTCGACACCTCGTCCCTCATCTCGCGCAACGTGCGGGTGAACATCCCCCTGCTGTCGGCGGCCATGGACAAGGTGACCGAGTCCCGGATGGCCATCGCCATGGCCCGTCAGGGGGGCGTCGGCGTGCTGCACCGCAACCTCTCGATCGAGGACCAGGTCAACCAGGTCGACCTGGTCAAGCGGTCCGAGTCCGGGATGGTCACCGACCCGATCACCGTGCACCCCGACGCCACGCTCGGCGAGGCGGACGCGCTCTGCGCGAAGTTCCGCATCAGCGGCGTGCCGGTCACCGACCCGGCGGGCAAGCTCCTCGGCATCGTGACCAACCGCGACATGGCCTTCGAGTCGGACCGCTCGCGCCAGGTGCGCGAGGTCATGACGCCGATGCCGCTCGTCACCGGCAAGGTCGGGATCTCCGGCGTGGAGGCCATGGAGCTGCTGCGCCGCCACAAGATCGAGAAGCTGCCGCTGGTCGACGACGCGGGCATCCTCAAGGGCCTCATCACGGTCAAGGACTTCAAGAAGGCCGAGCAGTACCCGAACGCCGCCAAGGACGCCGAGGGCCGTCTGCTGGTCGGCGCGGCCGTCGGCGCCAGCCCCGAGGCGCTGGACCGCGCCCAGGCGCTCGCCGCCGCCGGGGTCGACTTCCTGATCGTCGACACCTCGCACGGGCACAACAGCAACGCCCTCGACTGGATGGCGAAGATCAAGTCGAGCGTCGCCATAGACGTGATCGGCGGCAACGTCGCCACCCGCGACGGCGCCCAGGCGCTGATCGACGCCGGTGTCGACGGTGTGAAGGTCGGCGTCGGTCCCGGCTCGATCTGTACCACCCGCGTGGTCGCCGGCATCGGCGTCCCGCAGGTCACCGCGATCTACGAGGCCGCGCTCGCCGCGCGCGCCGCGGGCGTGCCGGTCATCGGCGACGGCGGCCTGCAGTACAGCGGCGACATCGGCAAGGCGCTCGCCGCGGGCGCGGACAGCGTGATGCTGGGCAGCCTCCTCGCCGGCTGCGAGGAGTCCCCGGGCGAGCTGATGTTCATCAACGGCAAGCAGTTCAAGTCGTACCGGGGCATGGGCTCGCTGGGCGCCATGCAGTCCCGTGGCCAGGGCCGGTCCTACTCCAAGGACCGCTACTTCCAGGCCGAGGTCTCCTCGGACGACAAGCTCGTTCCCGAGGGCATCGAGGGCCAGGTGCCCTACCGCGGCCCGCTGGCCAACGTCCTCCACCAGCTCGTCGGCGGCCTGCGCCAGACCATGGGCTACGTCGGCGCCGCGTCCGTCGACCAGATGGAGAGCAAGGGCCGCTTCGTGCGGATCACCTCGGCGGGCCTCAAGGAGAGCCACCCGCACGACATCCAGATGACGGTCGAAGCGCCGAACTACAGCAGGAAGTAACGCGCCACGGCGTGTGAGGGACGGACCGGAGTTCCCGGTACCGTCCCTTCGCCACGTGTCGGGGATACTGGTCAGCGCAGACGTAGAGGGAAAGGCCACACATCGTGACTGAGATCGAGATCGGGCGCGGCAAGCGCGGCCGCCGGGCTTACGCATTCGACGACATCGCTGTCGTACCGAGCCGTCGCACCCGGGACCCGAAGGAGGTCTCGATCGCCTGGCAGATCGACGCCTACCGCTTCGAGCTGCCGTTCCTGGCCGCTCCCATGGACTCCGTGGTCTCCCCGCAGCACGCCATCCGCATCGGTGAGCTGGGCGGCCTGGGCGTCCTCAACCTGGAAGGGCTCTGGACCCGGCACGCCGACCCGCAGCCGCTGCTGGACGAGATCGCCGAGATGCCGGTCGACTCCGCGACCCGTCGGCTCCAGGAGATCTACGCCGCCCCCATCCAGGAGGAGCTGATCGGGCAGCGCCTCAAGGAGGTGCGCGACTCCGGTGTCGTCACCGCCGCCGCGCTCTCCCCGCAGCGCACCGCCCAGTTCTCCAAGGCCGTCGTCGACGCCGGGGTGGACATCTTCGTCATCCGCGGTACGACGGTCTCCGCCGAGCACGTCTCGGGCGCGGCCGAGCCGCTCAACCTGAAGCAGTTCATCTACGAGCTGGACGTCCCGGTCATCGTCGGCGGCTGCGCCACGTACACCGCCGCCCTGCACCTGATGCGCACCGGCGCCGCCGGTGTCCTCGTCGGCTTCGGCGGCGGCGCCGCGCACACCACGCGCAACGTCTTCGGCATCCAGGTCCCGATGGCCACCGCCGTCGCGGACGTGGCCGGCGCCCGCCGCGACTACATGGACGAGTCCGGCGGCCGGTACGTGCACGTCATCGCGGACGGCGGCGTCGGCTGGTCCGGCGACCTGCCGAAGGCCATCGCCTGCGGTGCGGACGCCGTGATGATGGGCTCCCCGCTGGCCCGCGCGACGGACGCGCCGGGCCGCGGCCGCCACTGGGGCATGGAGGCCGTCCACGAGGACGTGCCGCGCGGCAAGCTGGTCGACCTCGGTTCGGTCGGGACGACCGAGGAGGTCCTCACCGGTCCGTCGCACACCCCGGACGGCTCGATGAACATCTTCGGCGCCCTGCGCCGCGCGATGGCCACCACCGGCTACAGCGACCTGAAGGAGTTCCAGCGCGTCGAGGTGACGGTGGCGGACTCGCAGCACCGCCGCTGACCCGCTCGTACCCGGACACGGAAGGGGGCCGGGCCCCCCCGGGGGGGGGGGGCCCCGCCCGGGGGGCGGGGGGGGGGGGGGCCCCCCGCGGTGGGGC
>NZ_JBEYKR010000105.1:0-25526 GCF_040703535.1 Streptomyces sp. NPDC007346 | reverse complement strand
TCCAGCGCATGGCTGGCGCCGCTGGTCAGCAGAATCTGCTCGGGGTGGGCGTTGAGCCGAGGCGGCAGTCAGAACATCAAGGGGCTCAGGCCGGCAGTCCCAGCTCCCGGGCGATCAGCATCCGCTGGACCTCGCTCGTCCCCTCGCCGATCTCCAGGATCTTCGAGTCGCGCCACATCCGCGCCACCGGGTACTCGTTCATGAAGCCGTAGCCGCCGTGGATCTGCGTCGCCTCGCGGGCGTTGTCCACCGCGACCGTGGAGGAGTACAGCTTCGCGATGGCCGCCTCCTTCTTGAACGGTTCGCCCGCCACCAGCCGCGAGGCCGCGTCGCGCCAGCCCACGCGGGCCATGTGGGCGCGCATCTCCATGTCGGCGATCTTGAACTGGATCGCCTGGTTGGCGCCGATCGGCTTGCCGAACGCGTGGCGTTCGGCCGCGTACTTCACCGACTCGTCCACGCACCCCTGCGCCAGGCCCGTCGCCAGCGCCGAGATCGCGACCCGGCCCTCGTCCAGGATCCGCAGGAACTGCGCGTAGCCCCGGCCTTCCTCGCCCAGCAGGTTGGCGGCGGGCACGCGGACGTCGGCGAAGGACAGCTCGCGGGTGTCCGAGGCGTTCCAGCCGACCTTGGAGTAGGGGGCCGCGACCGTGAAGCCGGGGGTGCCCGAGGGGACGATGATCGCGGAGATCCGGGGGCGGCCGTCCTCCTTGCGGCCCGTGACCGCCGTCACCGTCACCAACTCGGTGATGTCCGTACCGGAGTTGGTGATGAAGCACTTCGAGCCGTTGATCACCCACTCGTTCGTGGCCTCGTCCAGCACCGCCGTGGTGCGTGTGCCGCCCGCGTCCGAGCCGCCGTCCGGCTCGGTCAGGCCGAACGCGCCGAGCGCCTCGCCCGCGCAGAGCTTCGGCAGCCACTGCCGCTTCTGCTCCTGCGTGCCGAACAGGTGCAGCGGCATCGCGCCCAGGGAGACCCCGGCCTCCAGGGTGATCGCCACCGAGGAGTCGACCCGGGCCAGCTCCTCCAGGGCGATCCCGAGCGCGAGGTAGTCGCCGCCCATGCCGCCGTACTCCTCCGGGAACGGCAGCCCGAACAGGCCCATCCGCCCCATCTCGCGCACGATCTCGTACGGGAACTCGTGGCGCTCGTAGAAGTCGCCGATCTTCGGCGCGACCACGTCGTGCGCGAACTCCTCGACCGTGCGGCGCAGTTCCTCGTGCTCGGCGGTCAGCCGGTGGTCCAGGGACATGGTGTGGATCACTCCTTGTGGGAGGCGGAAGAAGAGGAAGGGGTCAGGGCGCGGACCGTGCGGGATGGGCTCGGTCGTCCCAGGTGTCCGGCCAGCCAGGCGCTGGTGGCCGTCAGTTCGGACAGGTCGACGCCGGTTTCGATGCCGAGGCCGTCGAGCATCCACACCAGGTCCTCGGTGGCGAGGTTGCCCGTGGCGCTCTTCGCGTACGGGCAGCCGCCGAGGCCGCCCGCCGACGCGTCGACCGTGCTCACCCCGTGCTGGAGCGCCGCAAGGGTGTTGGACAGCGCCTGGCCGTACGTGTCGTGGAAGTGCACCCCGATGGCGGGGGTCGGCACGCCCGCCTCGTTCAGCGCCGTCAGCAGCGCCGTCACGTGGCCCGGTGTCGCGACCCCGATCGTGTCGCCCAGCGACAGCTCGTCGCATCCCAGGTCCATCAGCGCCTTCGCGACCCTGACCACCTGCGCCACCGGCACCGCGCCCTCCCACGGGTCACCGAAGCACATGGAGAGGTACCCGCGGACGTGCGCCTTCTCCGTCTTCGCGCGGGCCACCACCGGCTCGAACATGGCCAGCGACTCGTCGACGGTCCGGTTCAGGTTGCGGGCGGCGAACGTCTCCGTGGCCGAGCCGAACACCGCGATCGACCGGGCCCCGAGCGCCAGCGCCCGGTCCAGGCCGCGTTCGTTCGGCACGAGGACCGGCAGGGATACGTCGCCCACGTCCGCGATCTCACCGATGAGCGGGAACAGCTGTTCCGCGTCGGCCAGTTGGGGCACCCACTTGGGGTGCACGAAGCTCGTCGCCTCGATGGTGGTGAGCCCCGCCACGGCCAGGCGGCGGATGAACTCCGCCTTCACCTCGGTCGGGACCGTCTCCTTCTCGTTCTGGAGGCCGTCCCGCGCACCTACTTCGTGGATGCGGACCCGCGAAGGGAGGCCCGGGGCCGGGACCTTCATGGGGAGTGCTCGCGTGGTCATGCGTCCTCCTGAGCCGGAGCAGGAGCCACTACCGCCAGGATCTGGTCCATCGCCACCGTCGCGCCCGCCGTCACGTCCAGCTCGGTGACCGTCCCCGCGTGCGGGGCGGAGATCACGTGCTCCATCTTCATCGCCTCCACCACGAGCAGGCTCTGACCCGCCTCGACCTCATCCCCGACGGCCACCTTCACCACCGTGACCGTGCCGGGCATCGGCGCCGCCAGCGTGTCCGCCCCGCTCCGGCCCGCCCCGCTGAGGGAGGCCTCCACCGGGTCGTGGTCCTGGACGTGCCAGGTGTCGCCGTCCCGGCCGAGCCAGTCGCCGGAGCGGTGGAAGTGGCCTACCGTGCCGTCGAGTTCGACCGTGACCCGGTCTGCCGTGACCGTCGCGGAGGCCGGGGCGCTCCGAGCGAGCGGTTCACGTCCCGCCACCCGCAGCGGGAAGCTCAGCGGCACCCGCACACCCCCCGTACGCCACCCGCTCGGCACCGAGAACGGGTCCGTCCAGCCCCCCGCGTCCGGCCGGGGCTCCAGCGCCTCCCGGCGGACCGCCGCAGCGGCCGCGTACACCTCGTCCGGTACGCCGTCCGGCAGCAGGCCCTCCGCCTCGCGCTCCACCAGCCCCGTGTCCAGGTCGCCGGAGACCACGTCCGGGTGGGCCAGCAGGCGGCGCAGGAAGCCCGCGTTGGTCGGGACGCCGAGGATCACCGTGTCCGCCAGGGCCGCCCGCAGCTTGCGCAGGGCGCTCGCGCGGTCGGGGCCGTACGCGATGACCTTCGACAGCATCGGGTCGTACAGGCTGCCCACCGGCACGCCCTCGCTGAGCCCCGAGTCCGTCCGCACCCCGCCGCCCTGCGGCTCGCGCAGCGCCAGCACCGTACCGCCGGAGGGCAGGAAGCCCCGGGACGGGTCCTCGGCGCAGATCCGGGCCTCGATCGCCCAGCCGTCCAGCGTGATGTCCTGTTGTGCGTACGGGAGTTGCTCGCCCGAGGCCACTCGCAGCTGCCACTCCACCAGGTCCAGGCCGGTGATCAGCTCGGTGACCGGGTGCTCGACCTGGAGGCGGGTGTTCATCTCCATGAAGTAGTACGAGGCCGGGTCGTTGCCCGGGACGATGAACTCCACGGTCCCCGCACCGACATAGCCGCAACTGCGCGCCGCCTGCACGGCCGCCTCGCCCATCGCCGCCCGGGTCTCCTCGTCGAGCAGGACCGAGGGGGCCTCCTCGATGATCTTCTGGTGGCGGCGCTGGAGCGAGCACTCGCGCTCGCCCAGGTGCACCACGTTGCCGTGGGCGTCGGCCAGCACCTGGATCTCGATGTGGCGGGGGCGGTCGATCCACCGCTCCACGAGCAGCGTGTCGTCGCCGAACGAGGCCCGCGCCTCCCGCCTCGCCGCCGCGATCTCCTCGGCCAGCACCGCCGCGTCGCGGACCAGGCGCATGCCCTTGCCGCCGCCGCCCGCGGAGGGCTTCAGCAGGACCGGTGTGCCGATCTCCCGTGCGGAGTCCTCCAGTTGGGCATCGGTGAGGCCGCTCCCGGACGAGCCGGGGACCACCGGGACCCCGGCCGCCGCGACCGTCTCCTTGGCCCGGATCTTGTCGCCCATGAGGGAGATCGCGGAGGCGGGCGGGCCGATGAAGACCAGGCCCGCGTCCGTGCACGCCTGCGCGAACTCGGCGTTCTCCGCGAGGAATCCGTAGCCGGGGTGCACGGCCTGCGCGCCCGTGCGGCGGGCCGCCTCCAGCAGCGCGGGCACCGACAGGTAGCTCTCGGCGGCGGGCGGCGGGCCGATCCGTACCGCCGTGTCCGCCTCCCGTACGTGCCGGGCGTCCGCGTCCGCGTCGCTGAAGACCGCGACCGAGCGCACCCCCAGCTCGCGCAGGGTCCGGATCACCCGGACGGCGATCTCGCCGCGGTTGGCGACCAGAACGGTGTCGAACATCGTCATCTGTTCCTCACATCCGGAAGACGCCGAAGCCGGGCCCGGCCGGGTCCTTCTGGGGCAGCGGGGCATTGGCGCAGGCGGTCAGGGCGAGGCCCAGCACCTGCCGGGTGTCCACGGGGTCGATCACGCCGTCGTCCCAGAGGCGGGCGGTGGCGTAGTACGCGTTGCCCTGGGTCTCGTACTGGGCGCGGATCGGGGCCTTGAACGTCTCCTCGTCCTCGGCGCTCCAGTCGTCACCGAGCTGGTCGCGCTTGACGGTGGCCAGCACGGAGGCCGCCTGCTCGCCGCCCATGACGGAGATCTTGGCGTTGGGCCACATCCACAGGAAGCGGGGGCTGTAGGCCCGGCCGCACATCGAGTAGTTGCCCGCGCCGTACGAACCGCCGACGACGACCGTCAGCTTCGGCACCCGGGTGCAGGCCACCGCCGTGACCATCTTCGCGCCGTGCTTGGCGATGCCGCCCGCCTCGTAGTCGCGGCCGACCATGAAGCCGGAGATGTTCTGGAGGAAGACGAGCGGGATGCCGCGCTGGTCGCACAGCTCGATGAAGTGGGCGCCCTTCTGGGCCGACTCGGCGAACAGGATGCCGTTGTTCGCGACGATCCCGACCGGGTGGCCGTGGATGCGGGCGAACCCGGTGATCAGCGTGGTGCCGTACTCCGCCTTGAACTCCTGGAAGCGCGAGCCGTCCACCACCCGGGCGATGACCTCGCGTACGTCGTACGGCGTCCGGGAGTCCACGGGCACCGCCCCGTACAGCCCCGCCGGGTCGGCCTTCGGCTCCTCGGCCGGCTCGACCGACCAGGGGAGCGGGGCGCGGTCCGGGAGGGTCGCGACGATGTTGCGGACGATCCGCAGGGCGTGCGCGTCGTCCTCCGCGAGGTGGTCGGTCACGCCGGAGATCCGGGAGTGGACCTCGCCGCCGCCCAGCTCCTCGGCCGTGACGACCTCACCGGTCGCGGCCTTCACCAGCGGCGGGCCGCCGAGGAAGATCGTGCCCTGGTTGCGGACGATGACGGCCTCGTCGCTCATCGCCGGGACGTACGCCCCGCCCGCCGTGCAGGAGCCCAGCACCGCCGCGATCTGCGGGATGCCCGCCCCCGACATCCGGGCCTGGTTGTAGAAGATCCGGCCGAAGTGGTCCCGGTCGGGGAAGACCTCGTCCTGCATCGGCAGGAACGCGCCGCCCGAGTCGACCAGGTAGAGGCAGGGGAGCCGGTTCTCCAGCGCCACCTCCTGCGCGCGCAGGTGCTTCTTCACGGTCATCGGGTAGTACGTGCCGCCCTTGACGGTCGCGTCATTGGCGACGATCACGCACTCGCGGCCGGAGACCCTGCCGATACCCGCGATGACACCCGCCGCGGGGGCCTGGTCCCCGTACATCCCGTTCGCCGCCAGCGGGGCCAGCTCCAGGAACGGCGAGCCCGGGTCGAGGAGGGTGTCCACCCGGTCCCGGGGGAGCAGCTTGCCGCGCGCCTCGTGGCGGGCCCGCGCCTTCTCACCCCCGCCCAGCCGCGCTGTGGCGAGCCGTGCCGCCAGATCGTCGGCGAGCGCGTGATGCGCCGCCTCGTTGGCCTGCCAGGCCTCCGAGGCGGGATCGGCCGCGCTCGCCAGGACCGGTGCCTGCTGCATCGTGTCGAGCCCCCTTGCCCGTACCGCAGTAGTGAAATGGCGTTCACGTGGTGTTAATGAGCGTTAACGCGCTTCCCTCAGGTTAACGAGCGCTAACGGCCCTGTCTAGAATGAATCCTCATGAGCCCCCATGCCGCCGCCCGCGTCGCGGCCCCCACCCGCCGCGAGCAGATCCTGCGGGAGGCCGCCCGCCTCTTCGCCGAGCGCGGCTTCCACGGTGTCGGCGTCGACGAGATAGGCGCCGCGGTCGGTATCAGCGGCCCCGGTCTCTACCGCCACTTCCCCGGCAAGGACGCCATGCTCGCCGAGCTGCTGGTCGGCATCAGCGAGCGGCTGCTGGACGGTGGCCGCCTGCGGGTGTCGGAGGACGCGGCCCGGGGCGACGGCTCCCCGGAGGCGCTCCTGGACGCGCTCATCGAGGGCCACATCGACTTCGCCCTCGACGACCGCCCCCTCATCACCCTCCACGACCGCGAGCTGGACCGGCTGCGCGACACGGACCGCAAGCGGGTGCGCCGGCTCCAGCGCGAGTACGTGGAGGTCTGGGTGGGCGTCGTCCGCGCCCTGTACCCGGCCCTGCCCGAGAACGAGGCCCGCGTCACCGTGCACGCCGTCTTCGGCCTGCTCAACTCCACCCCGCACCTGGCCCGCCCGGAGGCCCGCCCCGGCCGCGACGCCACCGCCGCGCTGCTGCACCGGCTGGCGCGGGGGGCGTTCGCGGCGGCGGCGGTGGTGGACCCGGCCTGAGCGGGGGGTTCGCCTGCTAGCCGGGGGCGTCGCCGGATCGTCGGTGTCTCACCTCTCCTGTACGCCTGGCGCCTCACCCCTCCTGTGCGCCTGGTGCCGTAGTGCGAGGGGGCGCCGTGAGGCGTTCGGGAGTGCAAGGGGCGCCGCGAGGCGTTCGGGCCGCTCCCCTCAGGCCGCCGTCAGGTGATCGTCCGCCCAGGAGGCGAACGTGGTCACCGGAATCCCGAGAGCCAGGGCGAGTTCGGGGCGGGCCGGCTGGGTGACGGCGTTGCTCCACAGGTGTCCGGCGCCCCACGCGGGCATCCCCGCCGCGAGGGCCTCGTCGAGGCTCATCGTCGGCGCCTCCACCGGAACGCCCCACGCGGTGGACAACGTCCCGGCGACCTCCTCCATGGTGAGCAGGTCGCCCGCGAGCTCCAGCTCCACCCGGTGGAAGCGGTCGGGATCCCGTACGGCGTGGGCGGCGGCCGCGCCGATGTCCTCCGTGGCCACCAGCGCCAGGGTCGTGTCAGGGAGCAGAACCGTGGCCAGCCCGCCTTCGGGGCCGTGGGGCGCCAGTTGGGGCAGGTTGTCCATGAAGAACGCGGGCTTGATCACGGTCCAGTGGGCGAACCCCGCCCCGCGCACCCGCTCCAGGATCGCCTGCTTGGTGTCGAAGTAGCCCGCCAGCGCCGCCCAACGGCCTTCCGCCCACCCCGGCGTCCCGGTGTGCTGCCCGACCCCGCTGGTCGAGGACTGGACGAACTGGTCCACGCCCCCGGCTCGCGCCGCCTCGATCAGATGGGTTGCCTGCGCCAGCTCGGCGGCGAAGTCGGCGCCAGCCTCGCTCATCGGCGGCATCTGCACCGAGAACACGGCCCGGACGCCCGCGCAGGCCGGATCCAGCGAGGGCCGGTCGGAGAGGTCGCCGGTGACCAGCTCGGCGCCCAGCGCCTCGACGGCCTGCGCGCGCGGGGAGTGCGGGTCGCGTACCAGCGCGCGCACCGGCACATCGGCGGCCAGCAGGGCCCGGGTGACGGCCCCGCCCTGGCGTCCGGTGGCGCCGGTGACCAGTACGGGGGCGGAACGTGGTGCCATGGCCGTGTCTCCTCGCAGCTCGGGACACGAAACGGCGGGGCCCGCCGTTTCGTGTTGGTTACGATATGGCGGGGCCCGCCACTTAGCAAGGAGAGCACGTGACCGGTCAGCGCTCGGACGCCCGCCGCAACTACAGCCGCATCCTGGCCGTGGCCGAGGAGGAGGTCGCCCGGCACGGGGCCGCCGCCTCCCTCGAACAGGTCGCCCGCATCGCGGGCGTCGGCTCCGCCACCGTGCGCCGCCACTTCCCGACCCGTCAGGCCCTGCTCGAAGCCGTCTTCCAGGAACGCGTCCAGGCCCTCTGCGAGCGCGCGGACCGGCTGAGCCGCACCGACGACAGCCGGACCGCCCTGCTGGAGTGGCTCCACGACCTCGTGCGGTACGCCGTCTCCGCCCGGGGACTCGCGGACGTCCTCGCCTACGAGCCCCCCACCGACACCCCGGCCGGCGCCCCCACCGACACGCCGGCCGACACCGACGCCTCCGCGCGGCACTCCTGTGGGGCGGCGCTCGAAGACGCGGCCGCCCCCCTGCTCCGCCGCGCCCTGCGCGAGGAGGTGGTCAGGCCGGGGGTCACCTTCCACGACCTGCTCACCCTCGCCGTCGGCATCGCCCTGGCCACCGAGCACCACGCCGAACCGGCGATCCAGGCCGACCGCCTCTTCACCCTCACCGTCGAGGGCCTCAGCCCGAGCCCCTGAACGCGAGCCCGAGCCCCTGAACGCGAGCCCGAGCCCCTGAACGCGCCCCGGCGTACGGGGCACGGCGTACGGGGCACGGCGTACGGCGTACGGAACACCGAGCGTGCCCCGGCGTACGGCGTCCGGCACGCGGGGCACGCCCCGGCGTACGGCGTACCGGACACCGAGCGCGCCCCCCGCCTCCGGCGTACGGAACACCAAGCACGCCCCGGCGCACGCCGCCGGTCATGGAGCACGCCCCCGCCTCCGGCGTACGGGGACACCGAGTACGCCCCCCGTCCGACGCCCGGAACACGAAGCACGCCCCCGTCCGGCCTTCGGGACACCGGGCACACCCCGCATCCCGGACGGCACAATGGGTTCATGCCGATACCCAGCCGCGCCGCCCTCGTCGACCACCTCGTCCGTTCGCGTATCGCGGGGGACGTCGCCACGCCTCGTGACAACAACCTCTCCCACTACCGCAAGCTCGCCAACGGTGACCGCCACTACTGGCTGGGCCTGGAGCTGGGCGACCGCTGGACCGACGAGCAGGACGTGCTCGCGGTGATGGCCGAGCGCTGCGGGGTGAACGACGACCCGGCACACCGGATCGGCCAGGACACCATCGACCCCGAGCTGACGGTCGACGCCCTGGAGCGGATGGCGGCCCGCCTGCGCAAGGCGGCGGACGGCCGTGAGCGGGTCCTCTTCGCCACCGGACACCCCGGCGGCCTGCTGGACGTGCACCGGCAGACGGCCGACGCCCTGCGCCGCGCGGGCTGCGAGATCGTCCGCATCCCGTCCGGGCTGATCGCGGACGAGGGGCTGGTCGTCCAGTTCGCGGACGTCGCGATGCTGGAGCGCGGGGCGACCCTCTGGCACACCCACTCCCCGGCCCCGATGGCGGCCATCCTGGACGCCATGGCGCACCTGGGCCGCCCGCTGCCCGATCTCGTCGTCGCGGACCACGGCTGGGCGGGGTGCGCGGGCCAGCGCGGGCTGGACGCGATCGGTTACGCGGACTGCAACGACCCGGCCCTCTTCCTCGGCGAGTCGGAGGGCACCCTCCAGGTCACCATCCCACTCGACGACCACGTCACGGACCCGCGCTTCTACGACCCGATGACGGACTACCTGCTGCACGCGGCGGGGCTCCTGGAGGACGACGAACCGGTGCGGGAGCCCGCCGCCTAGCGAGGTCCGGGCGGGGTCACCCGCCCGGACCCCCGGGGCCCCGCCGCCGCTGCTCCCGCCCCGGTGTCGGGTCCAGATACACCCGCCGGACCGAGGGGAACCGCTCCCGCAGCTGCGCCTCGGCCTCCTCGCAGGCCCACTCGACCTCCTCGGCGGTGGCCATGTCCCGGAAGTCGACCTTCGCGGCGATCAGGATCTCGGCCGGCCCCTGGATCAGCGTGGTCAGCTCCAGTACGTCGACGATGTGCGGGACGGACTTCAGCTCCTCGCGCACCCCCGCCCGCATCGCCGCGGGCAGCGGCCGCCCGATGAGCAGCTGCGCGTTGGAGCGGCCCAGCACCCAGGCCACGTACACGAGCAGCAGGCCGATCAGGCAGGACGCGATCCCGTCCCAGACCCCCGACCCCGTCAGCTGCCCGCCGAGCAGCCCGCCCGCCGCCAGCAGCAGCCCGATCAGGGCCGCCGAGTCCTCCATGACGACGGCCTTCACGGCGGTGTCGGGGGTGTGGCGCAGGTAGTACGTGTCCGGCACCCGCAGCCGTGACGACTCGCGCCGCACCTGTTTGACGCCGGTGCGCAGCGAGTAGCCCTCCAGCAGGAAGGCGACGCCCAGGACGACGTACGAGACGAGGGGGTTGCCCAGCTCCTCGCCCGCGACCAGGGTGTGCACCCCGTCGTAGACCGAGAAGACCGCACCGCCGACGAAGGTGGCGATGGAGGCGAGCATGGCCCAGATGTAGCGCTCGGGGCCGTGGCCGAGGGGGTGGTCCTCGTCGGCCGGCTTCCCGCTCCGCTTGAGCGCGGCGAGGAGCATGACCTCGGTGACGGTGTCGGCGACCGAGTGGGCCGCCTCGGAGAGCATCGCGCTCGATCCGCTGATCAGCCCGGCGACGGCCTTCGCCACGGCGATGCCGAGGTTGGCGAGGGCCGCCACGATCACCGTGAAAGTGGACTCCCCGCCGCCGGCTTCCCCGCCGCCGGCTTCTCCAGCACCATCGGCCTTCGTATCGCTCATGGTGGGGAGTATGTCCGAAATCGCGCGTCAGGTGAGGAATGGTGCGTCAGGTGAGGCTCATCCCCGGGGGACCCGGACGACACCTTCCTGGATGACGGTGATCGCGAGGCGCCCGTCGGCGGTGTGGATGCGGGCCTGGCCGAGCCCCCGCCCGCCGGAGGCCGACGGCGACTCCTGGTCGTACAGCAGCCACTCGTCCGCCCGGAAGGGCCGGTGGAACCACATCGCGTGGTCCAGGCTCGCCCCCACCACGTCCCCGACCGCCCAGCCGCCCCGCCCGTGGGCCAGGAGCACCGAGTCCAGCAGCGTCATGTCGGAGACGTACGTGGCCATGCAGACGTGCAGCAGCGGGTCGTCCGCGAGCTTGCCGTTGGTCCGGAACCAGACCTGGGAGCGCGGCTCGCGCGCCTCGCCCACCGTGCCGAACGGCGGCGCGTCCACATACCGCAGGTCGACGGCGGCCCGCGCCTCGATCAGCCGGTCCACCATCCCCGGGTCGCTGAAGCGGTCCGCGTACCGGGGCAGCATCTCGGCGGCCGTGGGCAGGGTCTCCGGATCGGGCGAGGCGGGCATGTCGGCCTGGTGCTCCAGCCCTTCCTCGTACGTCTGGAAGGACGCGGAGAGGTGGAAGATCGGCTGCCCGTGCTGCACGGCGACGACCCGGCGGGTGGTGAAGGACTTCCCGTCGCGGATGCGGTCGACGCTGTAGACGATGGGCGCGCCCGGGTCGCCCGGCCGCAGGAAGTACGCGTGCAGGGAGTGGGCGCTCCGGTCCGCCGGGACCGTCCGGCCCGCGGCGACCAGCGCCTGGGCCGCGACCTGCCCGCCGAACACCCGGGGCACGACCGCGCTGCGGCTCGTGCCCCGGAAGATGTCCCGATCGATCTGCTCCAGGTCGAGCAGATCGAGCAGGGAATCGAGTGCTGCGCTCATGGAGAGAACGTGGTCCTTACAGAAGTAGCTCGTACGGAACCGGCTTCTGCGACGCTCACAGCCCCATGGACTTGGCGATGATCGACTTCATGACCTCGCTGGTGCCGCCGTAGATGCGGTTGACGCGGTTGTCCGCGTACAGGCGGGCGATCGGGTACTCGTTCATGAAGCCGTAGCCGCCGTGCAGCTGGAGGCAGCGGTCGATCACGCGGTGCGCGACCTCGGTGCAGAACAGCTTGGCGGAGGCGGCCTCCGCCGCTGTCAGCTCACCGGCGTCCAGGGCCTCCAGCGCGCGGTCGGCGACGGCCTGGGCCGCGTCCACCTCGGCCTGGCAGGCGGCCAGCTCGAACTTGGTGTTCTGGAACGAGGCGACGGTCTTGCCGAAGACCGTGCGCTCCTGCACGTACTCCTTGGCGAACCGGACGGCGGCCGCGGCCTGCGCGTACGCACCGAAGGCGATGCCCCAGCGCTCGGAGGCCAGGTTGGTGCCGAGGTAGCCGAAGCCCTTGTTCTCCTCGCCCATGAGGTCCTCGGCCGGGACCTTGACGTCGACGAACGCCAGCTCGGCGGTGTCGGAGGTCCGCAGGCCGAGCTTGTCGAGCTTGCGGCCGATCGAGTACCCCTCCGACGTGGTGTCGACGGCGAAGAGGGAGATGCCGAAGCGGCGGTCGTCCTCGCGCGGGGCGGCGGTACGGGCGCAGACGATCACGCGGTCGGCGTGGACGCCACCGGTGATGAAGGTCTTCGAGCCGTTGAGGACGTAGTGCGTGCCGTCCTCCGAGAGCTTGGCGGTGGTCTTCATGCCCGCGACGTCGGAGCCGGTGCCCGGCTCGGTCATCGCGAGGGCCCACATCTCCTCGCCGGTCGCGAACTTCGGCAGCCAGCGCTTCTTCTGCTCGTCGGTGGCGAGCATCTTGATGTAGGGCAGGCCGAGCAGCGTGTGCACGCCGGACCCGCCGAAGGAGATACCCGCACGGGCGGTCTCCTCGTAGATGACGGCTTCGTACTTGTGCGAGTCGATGCCCGCGCCGCCGTACTCCTCGTCCACCTCGATGCCGAAGATGCCCAGCTCGCCCAGCTTGAGGTAGAACTCGCGCGGCACCTGACCGGCGGCGAACCACTCGTCGTACACCGGCACGACCTCGGCGGCGATGAAGGCGCGGATGGTCTCCCGGAACGCCTCGTGGTCCTCGTTGAATACCGTACGGCGCACGGGGTGCCTCCTTGATCGGCTGAAGTGTTCGTCGGTTCGACGGCTGCCGCATTCGCTCACCGGGCGTGGCTAAGCGCTTGCTCATTCCCCCTCGAAGTTACCGGGCGGTCACGGAGCTGTCCAGGGTGATGCTGAGCACGCGCGAGCGACCCGGGCCGGGCGCGTGGCCGGGGGCGGCGCCGGGGCTGTTGCTGGGGCTGTCGCCGGGGCTGTTGCGGGGGGTGTTGTCAGTGGCGTGGTGCAGGATCGGTGGCAGCGGATCGATCGGTAGGGGGCCGGGACGGGATCGGTGCGGGTCCGGGACGGATCTGTACGGGGCCGAGACGGATCTGTACGCAGCCGAGACGGATTTGTACGGGGCCGGGGAGACCCGGGCCCGGGTGAGGGGGGCATCGTGACGATCACGAACCGGCAGGTGGCGGAGCACGCGTTCCTGCTCCCGCTGTACGAGGACGACTATTTCCCGGACCACGTCCTGGACCGGGGCAGGGCGGTGCTGTTGCGCCTGTGCGAGCGGATCGAGGCCGAGAGCCCGGCGGACCTGGCGGCGCTGTACCGGCTGACCGAGGGGGCGACGGAGGAGTTCAACGCCTTGGAGGCCGAGTTCGAGGCGGCGGGCAGCGAGATCGAGACGGTGGCGCGCGAGGAGATAGGCGAGGCGTTCTGGTTCATCGCCCAGGCATACGGCTTCGAGGACGCGGACGGGGAGGAACTGATCGCGGCGCGGGAGTGGTGAGGGGCCTTGGGGGCGGGCGGGCTGGGAGGGCCGGAGCGGGCGGGGGCGGACCGGACGGGGGTCGGGCGGAGGCCGGTCGCCGGGCTGAGCCCGAGGGCGTACGGGATGCTCAGCCACCAGCCCTCGGGCGTGGCTACCAGTGCTCCGGCGTGGCCACCAGCCCTCCGGCATGCCGCCGCCCTCTTGGACCTGCGCCCTCTTGCACGTGGTGGTCACCCCGTACGCTGCGCCGCCCCGTCGTCCGGCGGCTGCTCCGCCCCGGGGGCCGGCTGCTCTGCCCCACAGGCCGGCTGGTCCGCCTCGGGGTTGGGCTGCTCCGCCTCGGGGGCCGAAGGTTCGGCCCGTACGAGGGTCGACGGTTCGGCCCGTACGACGGTGAGCGCGGTGCGGATGGCCTCCACGGCCTCCAGCAGCCGGGCCCGCGAGGCCGGTGACGCCCGCGCCAGGACGGCCGCGAGCCGCTCCTCACGCCGGGCCCGCAGCCGGTCGAGGTGGGCCCGCCCGTGGGCGGTCAGCCGCAGCTCGACCTCGCGCCGGCTGGCCGTGCTGGAGGACCGCCGTACGAAGCCGATGGCCTCCAGCCGGTCGCACAGTCGGCTCACCGAGGACGGCGCGGCCTCCAGCTCCGCGCCGAGCTGCCGCAGATTGATGCCCTCCCGGCGTTCGAGCACGTACATGACCCGGAGCTGCGGCGCGGACACGGTGACGGGCGAGGAGCCGTTCGGGACCCGCGTCCAGTAGACCTCCAGCAGCTCGATGACCCCGCGCATCGCCTCTGCCACGTCGCGGAGTCTGTGATCAGGGCCGGATGGCTCTACGTCCATGCTGGAACACCCTCGGTCGAGCTGCGGCCCCGTCCGCGCCTGCGGGCAGGTCCTCCATAGCGTTGACGCCCCAGCCGTTCCGAAACCCATGATTCTTCCTGGGCCGCGCGGGGGCGTGGTGGGGGTGCGTGGTGCGGGGGCGTCGAATTCCCGCGAAATGGATCGAAAAACGCACGAGTTCGCAGACATGGTGCCGGAGGTGCCGGGCACGAGGCTGTCAGCGGTTGCTCAGGAAATGGGCGCGACGGAATGAGCACCTTTCTTTACGAGGTGCGCGGGCCGCTGCACAAATTCATTCACGTGCGATCGAAGGAGTTTTCATGAGCGAGAACCTGTGGGGCTACCAGCCGACCGCCGGCCACACCGCCGGTACCGACCTGATCGGTTACAAGGTCGAGGCGACCGACGGCAGCATAGGCAAGGTCGACAAGCACTCCGACGACGTCACGTCCTCGTACCTGGTGGTCGACACCGGCGTATGGATCTTCGGCAAGCACGTCCTGCTCCCGGCGGGCACGGTCAGCCGGATCGACACCGACGACCAGAAGGTCTACATCGACCTCACGAAGGACCAGATCAAGGACGCCCCGGAGTTCGACAAGGACAAGCACATCGGCGACTCGGACTTCCACCGCACGACCGGTGAGTATTACGGCCGCCACCGTCGCGTCTGATCCGACGGAGACGTCGGCAGAAGCGCCGTAACAGCGGGCGGGGCGGGACGCGATGACTGCGTCCCGCCCCGCCCGCTTGCCCGGCTACGTGGTGCTGAGGCCCGGGACTTACAGGGCCCCGTCCTGTACGGCGGTGACGAAGGCGGCCCACCCGGCGGCGGGGATGAGGAGCGTCGGCCCGCCGGGCACCTTGGAGTCGCGGACGGGGACGGCGGTGGGGTGGTGGTCCTGCACTTCGAGGCAGCTGCCCGACTCGCTGCCGCTGTAGGACGACTTGCGCCAGCGGGCGGGCGAGAAGAGGGTCGGGGTGTCCCGCATAGACATGTTCTCTGGCCCTTCTGTTGGCGAACCGGAGTGTGAGCCCCCAGCGGTCCGGGCCTACAGGGCCCCGTCCTGTACGGCGGTGACGAAGGCGGCCCATCCGGCGGCGGGGATGAGGAGCGTCGGCCCGCCGGGCACCTTGGAGTCGCGGACGGGGACGGCGGTGGGGTGGTGGTCCCGCACTTCGAGGCAGCTGCCGCTGTCGCCGTTGCTGTAGGACGATTTGCGCCAGCCGCTGAGGGACGACGCCATGGGGTTAGTCATGCTAGCCATGCTCTCTGTAGCCCTTCGATGTCGCCTTCAGCGCTGCCAGAGACTCCTTCAGAGGCAGTGCGTCGCTCATGGCCAGAGTGTAGTCGGCTTGGAACGCCTCGACCACGGACGGTGAATCGTGCAACCGTCCCATCCGAAGCCCTTCGCTGTACGCGATCGGTGGCTGGTCGTCGAACCACATCAGCGTCAACATGCCATCCAATAGCGGGTGATATCCGAGCCCCAGTGGGATCACATGCGTTCGGATGCGCTCGGACTCGGTCAGAGCGATGATGTGGTCGATCTGCTCGGCCATGGCCTCCGGCCCCCCGACCGGCCGTCGCAGCACCGCCTCGTCGAGCACTGCCCAGACTGCGGGTGACGTCGGGCCCTTGAGGATCTCCGCGCGCTCCAGTCGTGCGACAACGGCCCTGTCACGTTCGGCCCGGCTCAGAGACGGGAACGACCTGCCGAGGACGGCACGCGCGTACGCCTCGGTCTGAAGAATGCCCGGTACCAAGGAGGGTGCGAACTCACGGATCGCCGTCGCTTGCTGCTCCAAGTGCTTTACGGGCGAGAAGTAGTCCGCGAGGACATCGTCATCCGCTCCGGGCCGGAAGCTCGTGAGCACATTGCCTGTGCCCAGTGCCATGTCGAGCCGGCGGGCGTCCTCTTCGCTGGGTACTCGGCGGCCGGCCTCGATATGCGAGATGTGCGACCGAGTCATCAGCGCCTTGTCCGCCAGCTGCTGTTGTGTCAGGCCAGCCGCTTCCCGCGCAGCTTTCAACCATTTGCCATAGGTATTACTCACAGCCAACTCCCGTGCGACAAGCGCGATGTCACGCCGAATCCTCTGGCGAGCCTAGCCGTGCCGATCTCACTCTGTGAGTGGATCGCTACTCAGCGAGGAATTCGCCACCACCTGTCACGGAGTTGACTGCTCATGAACGAAAAGGCATCGAACGAAGCGCGTCTGCTGCCCTGGACCGGCCTGGGCGGCAGGCCCTGCTACGTCGTCGGCAACGGCACGGGCAGGGTCTCGCAGGCTGCGGACAAGGTGGAGGACCAGCAACTGAGCATGGCGCTCGAACTGCTGGACCACGCCGACGACCTGCTGGCCGACGAACGGTCCACCGAGATCCAGCTCCGTCATGTCAGCGCAGCCTTGACCCACTCCCTGCGCGATGTGCACCGGGTGGCCCGGAGCCGGGGCCTCAGGCTCGGGATCCCCGACGAATCCGGGGAGGAGCACTCGTCAGGTACGGGGCTCGTCCGGCTGCTTCCCTGACGGCCGCGACGTACCGCCTCGTACGGTGATGGTGTCCACCGGGTCGTGCGGCAGCGCGATCCGGTACCCCGCGAAAACCCCCGACCGGGTCGTGCTCGACCGCGACGTGGCGACCCGCGACATCAACTACTCAAAGAACCAGGAGAAATAACCCGACCCGACCCACCCCGTCGCGCACCTGACGCGTCCCAGGGGCTCGTCACCCACACGGGTGAGGTTTGCCAACTGAGCTGGATTTCGTACCGGTTGCCCGGCATATGCTCACGCCAGCACCACCCCAGACATACGTCGGCCCCCGGCCGGGACAGCAATCCCGATCGAGGGCCTGACCACCAAGGAAGAAAACAGCTTCCCGATGGATACCCAGCAGAATACTGCCCTCCTGCGCGCCGTGGCAGAGCTTCCCGGACCTCTCCCGGACCGTGGCGTGGTCCACGTCGTCATCCCGCACACCGACCGCTTCACCGTCGTCGGCAACCACCTCGCCCAGCACCCCGGCCTCAGCACCACCGCCGTGGGCATCGCCGTACGCATCCAGTCCCTGCCCCAGGGCGCCCAGATCGGCATCAAAGCCCTGGCCGCCCGCTTCCCCGAGGGCGAAAAGCTCATCGCCACCGCCCTGCGCGAACTGGAAGCCCACGGCTACCTGCAACGAGCCCGCCAACGCCTGCCCGACGGCCGCATCGTCACCCGCACAGTCTTCTGCAACCAACCCGCAGCACTGCTCCACCCCCGCACCACCATCCCGCCACAACTACCGCCCGCAGCACGGGAGACCCTGGCGCCCATGCCCGTGCCGGTTGCGGATGCGGTGAAGGTCCAGGAGCTGGCGCCCCAGCCGTTGCCGGTGCGCACACCCGAGCCTCCCGTGCCCCAGGCCACCGCACCCACCACCGCGCCCGAGCAGGCCGCCCCACAAGCACCCGCACCCGCCGACGTGCCCGTGCCCACCGACGTACCCGTACCCGGCCCCGCCCCCGTACCGCACAGGCACGCACCGCAGGATCACCCACTCATCGCACCCGAACCGCCCTTCGCACCCACCCCGCCCTTCGTACCCCTCGTACCACCCCCCACCGCACCCAAGCCCCCGCGCCCACCCCTCCCCCAACCCCACGACCTCACCCCTGAACTAGCACGCGCCGCCACCGCACTCCTCAGCGACCTCCGCCGCCACGCACCCCAATTCACCCTCTCCGAACACGACATCCACCACCTCACCCCCGCAGTCGCCACCTGGCTCGAACGCGACACCCACCCCGACACCATCCGCCACACCCTCACCAACGACCCACCCCAACCCCTCCACCATCCCGCCAAACTCCTCAAACACCGCCTCACCACCCTCCTCCCTCCACCCCTCCCCGGACCCCAAGAACTCACTGCCCCCACCCACCCACGCACCACCGCCACCCCCTTCCAAACCTGCGACGGCTGCGAACGCGCCTTCCGCTCACCCACCCCCGGCCACTGCCGCGACTGCCGAACCACACACCAACGCCAGAACCAACACCAGAACCAACAGCAGCACCAGCAACATCAACAGGCCGCCGCCTGACGACCCTGCCCAGGCTCTTCGCCCGTATTTCAGCCGCCTGCGCCTGGGCCCGAGAGGTGGACTCAAGCTCGGGGTGGCAGGATCTCGACGACCACGGCTGTGCCGACAGCAGGTTGAGCTTCGTGCATGGTGATCACGTCTCCACGCTTCAGATGTCTCCACCGTTCGGGGCTCAGGGGTGCCAGCCGGACATCGGCGGTCTCTCCCGGGCCGAGCCCCTTGGCGAACTCCACCCATAGCCTCGCGATGCCCAGGGCCGGCTTCCCGTCAGCGGTGCGGCGGCCGATGTCCCACAACGGCCTGAGCCGACCGTCCCCGGCGAAGGCGCTCCGGCGTCCACCCTCCTCAGGGCCCAGCAGGCTCAGCGTTGCCCGGACGGTGCCGTGCCGGACCTCCCACCCCCGCCACTGGCACCAGCGGCGACTGCGGTCGAGCGTCATCTGTCGAGCGGCCTCGGCCAGAAGCTCCCAGAACTCCACAGAGACGGGAAAGAGATCACCGATCTCGATGAGGATGTCGAGCGCCATCTCCCACTCCTGGTGCGCGATGCACTCGCGGACATCTCCCACCGTCACGCCGTTCTCCGCCGTGGCGTCCTCGGGCAAGAGGTCGACGGCCTGCCGAATGAGGGTGAAGGCGTCATGCATGTGCGGCATTGTTGCCGGTGCCGGGCCGTGGCCTCTGTCGGGACGGTCGGCCGGCTGTTCACTACGTGTCCGTACCCGCGCGAGCTGCGAGTGGGTCGCGAGGAGTCGGCATCTCCGCCTGGTCAGCGGCTGACTGGAGAACGCCCCGGTGCACACCGGCCGATGGGCCATCTCCCGTTCGGCCGGGCCGCCGGTACTGGAGGAGACATCGCGCGGCTCTTCAGCCCGGCCGTCCGCCTCGGGGCAGGGCCGAAATGACGGACGGCCCTCCCCTCGCCGCGGCTACGCTCCCAGCTCATGACCACAACCACACGCGGCGAAGACGGGAACAGGAACAAGGCCGACGGCGGAGGCGGCGGGCACGACGGATACGAGGTCGACACCGACCCGGAACGCCTCGACGTCGGCCTCGTGCACCACTGGCTCTCCACGGACGCCTTCTGGGCGCTCGACCGCAGCCGCGACACCGTTGAGCGGTCCATACGCGGGTCGCTCAACTTCGGTGTCTACGGCCCCGATGGTGCCCAGGTCGCCTACGCCCGCGTCGTCACGGACCGGGCGACCTTCGCCTGGCTCTGCGATGTCTACGTGGCGCCCGAGCACCGCGGCCGGGGGCTGGGCGTTCGGCTGGCCACCGCCGTACGCGACCACCTCGCGCCGTACGAACTGAAGCGGACGCTGCTCGCCACGCTGGACGCCCACGAGCTGTACGAGAAGGTCGGGTTCGTCCCCCTACCCGATCCCGAGCGGCTGATGATCCTGCGCCCTGAGCAGTAGGCTCCGCGCCGGCTGAGGCGGACAGCGCGGACAGCGCGGACAGCGCGGACAGCGCGGACAGCGCGGACAGCATCGGGCGGGAAGACCTCGGCCCGGGGCGCGCACGGCGGACCGGGCCCAGGGGTCACGGCTGCCTCATCGCCTGGCGGAAGCCCGTGTTCACCGCCAGGATGCCGCCGTCCACCCGCAGCGTCGTCCCCGTGATCCACGACGCGTCGGCGGAGGCGAGGAAGGCGACGGCGGAGGCGATGTCCTCGGGGGTGCCGACCCGGCCGAGCGGGTAGAGCGCGGCGGCGCGCTCCAGTTCGGCGTCGCGGCCCGACCAGGCGTCGGTGCGGATCGTGCCGGGGGCCACCAGGTTGACCCGTACGCCGCGCGGGCCCGCGTGGCCCGCCAGCGTACGGGTCAGGCTCGTCAGGCCCGCCTTGGCGGCGCTGTACGCGTGGCCGCCGAAGTCCTGCTCGCCGTTGACCGAGCCGATGGTGACGATCGCGCCCCGGCCCGAGGCCACCAGGTGCGGCAGGGCGGCGCGGGCGCAGCGGAAGGGGCCCGAGAGGGTGATGTCCAGGTCGCGTTCCCAGATCTCGTCCGTCTCGTCCTCGAAGAGCCTCTCGTCCTCGCCCGCCGCGTACGCGTTGTTGACCAGGACGTCCAGGCGGCCGAAGGTCTCGACCGCGTACGCCACCGCCGCCTCCACCGCCGTCCGGTCCGCCACGTCGCAGGCCAGGGAGTCTGCCGTACCGCCCGCCTCGCGGATCGCCGCCGCCGTGTCGGACGCGCGCTTCGCGTCCAGGTCGGTGACGAGGACCGAGGCGCCTTCCGCCGCCAGGCGGTGGGCCGTTGTCGCGCCGATGCCCTGGCCGGCGGCGGTGATCAGGACGCTGTAACCATCGAAGCGGGATCGTGTCATAGCGCCGACCGTACTGCCCTGACCAGTGCCTGCGCACGGGGGTCGGCGGTGACTCCCTTCTGGAGGCCGTTGGTCACGTAGCCGAGCGCGATGCCCGACTCCGGGTCCGCGAAGCCCAGCGAGCCGCCCCGGCCCGGGTGGCCGAACGAGCCGGGGCCCAGCAGGGGCGCCGCCGGGCCGTGCAGCATGTAGCCCAGGCCGAAACGGGTGTTGACCACCAGGACCCGGTCCGGGCCCGCCGACTCCTCGGTGCGGGCCAGGGTGAGGGTCGCCGGGGCGAAGAGGCGGCGGTGGCCGTCGACCGGGCCGATCATCGCGGCGTAGCAGTGGGCCAGGCCCCGGGCCGTCGCGATGCCGTTGGAGGCGGGGAGTTCCGCCGTACGGTAGGCGGCGTCGTTCTCGTCGGGGAACGGGTCGATCGCGCCGAAGGCACGGCGGGTGAGCGAGTCCGGGTCGCGGTAGGCCTCGACCACCGAGCGCTTGGGGCGTACGCGCAGGGTGCCGGAGGCCTCGGGCGGGGCCGGGGGCTCCACCGGGCCGATGCGGCCGATGCGGTGGGCCTCGTCGGCCGGCAGCCCGAACCAGAAGTCCAGGCCGAGCGGGCGCGCGATCTCCTCCGCGATCCAGCGGCCGATGGTGCGGCCGGTGGCGCGGCGGACCAGTTCGCCGATGAGCCAGCTGTAGGTCTGGGCGTGGTAGCCGTGGTCCGTGCCCGGCTCCCACTCCGGGCGCTGGGCGGCGACGGCGGCGGGGCCCGAGACCCCGTCGGCGGCCTCGGCGGGCGTGAGCGTGCGGTCCAGGGCCGGGACCCCGGCGCGGTGGGCCAACAGGTCGCGGACCAGGACGCGTTCCTTGCCGTTCGCCTTGAACTCCGGCCAGTACGTGGAGACCGGGGCGTCCAGGTCCACCTGCCCGCGCTGGTGGAGGAGGAGGGGGACGGCGGCGGCGATGCCCTTGCCCGCCGAGCGCACGATCTGGACGGTGTCGACGGCCCACGGTTCGGTGCCGTCCACGTCCCGCGTACCGGCCCACAGGTCGACGACCTTGCGCCCGTCGCGGTAGACGGCGACGGCCGCGCCGCGCTCGCCCCGCTGCTCGAAGTTGCGGACGAAGGCGTCCGCGACCGGTTCGAACCCGGGCGCCACCGTGCCCCGTACGTCCACGCCCGCGGCCATGTCCGCTCCCGTACCCGCCGCCCTGCTCAGTCCCGCGCTCCCGCTCATCCCCCCATGGTGCACGGCCGGGTGGGGTACGCGGGGAGCGGGTCGGTGTCACCACCGCACTGTCACGATCTGTTTACGGGGACGGAACGGTGGCCTGTTCACAGGGCGGGAACGGTGACCCGTTGACGGCCAGGGAAACGTGACCCGTTCACGGCCAGGGAAACGTGACCCGTTCACGGCCAGGGAAACGTGGCCTGTTCACGGCCAGGGGACGGTGACCGAACGCGGGTCGAAGCCGAACGGCAGCTCCAGCCGGTGCGCGCGCATCAACTCCTCGTCGCAGAGGAGCTCCTGCGTACGTCCGTCGGCGGCGATCACGCCCTCGCTGAGGATCACCGCGCGCGGGCAGAGCTCCAGCGCGTACGGCAGGTCGTGGGTGACCATCAGCACCGTGACGTCCAACGAGCGCAGGATGTCGGCCAGTTCGCGGCGGGAGGCCGGGTCCAGGTTGGAGGACGGCTCATCCAGGACCAGGATCTCCGGCTCCATCGCGAGGACGGTCGCCACGGCGACGCGGCGGCGCTGCCCGAAGGAAAGGTGGTGCGGCGGGCGGGCCACGTACTCCTCCATCCCGACCTGCCGCAGCGCGCCCATGACCCGCTCCTCCAGCTCGGGTCCGCGCAGGCCCGAGGCGGCCGGGCCGAAGGCGACGTCCTCGCGGACCGTGGGCATGAACAGCTGGTCGTCCGGGTCCTGGAAGACGATCCCGACCCGGCGGCGGATCTCCGCGAGGTTCCGCCTGGCCACCGGGAGCCCGGCGACGTGGACCGTGCCGGAGCCCGCCTCCAGGATGCCGTTGAGGTGCAGGACGAGCGTGGTCTTGCCCGCGCCGTTGGGGCCGAGGACCGCGACGCGCTCGCCGCGCTCCACGGTGAGGTTCACTCCGAAGAGGGCCTGGTGGCCGTCGGGGTAGGCGTAGGCGAGGCCGCTGACGTCGAGCGAGGGGGCGGTCTCGTCCGCCGAGGTGGGGGTCACAGGGTCCATCCCAGCAGACAGACCGCGAGCGCGAGTACGGGGAGGGCCGCCGCGTACGCCCATTGGGTCCGGTCCGCCGTCACCTCGTCGATCACCGGCATCGTGCCCGCGTACCCCCGGCTCACCATCGCGAGGTGGACCCGCTCGCCACGCTCGTACGAGCGGATGAACAGGGCGCCCATCGAGGTGGCCAGGACGCCCCACTGCCGTACGCCGCGCGCCTCGAACCCCCGGGAGCGGCGGGCGATCGACATGCGCCGCATCTCGTCGGTGATGACGTCCCCGTACCGGATCATGAACGAGGCGATCTGGACGAGCAGCGGGGGCAGCTTCAGCCGCTGGAGGCCCAGCAGCACCGCGCGCAGTTCGGTGGTGGAGGCCAGGAGCACCGAGGCGGCCACGCCGAGGGTGGCCTTGGCCAGCACGTTCCAGGCGCCCCAGAGGCCGGGGACGCTGACGGAGACGCCGAGGACGGTCGTCTGTTCGCCGGGCACCACGAACGGCATGAGCAGCGCGAACGCGACGAACGGCACCTCGATGACCAGCCGTTGGAGGAGGAAGAGGGGCGGGATGCGGGCCACCGCAGCGACGGCGGCGAGGAGCGCCGCGTACAGGCCGAAGGCCCACATCGCCTCGCGCGGGGTGCAGACGACCACGAGGACGAAGCCGAAGACGGCGGCCAGTTTGCAGTGCGGGGGCAGCCGGTGGACCGGGCTGTGTCCGTGCCGGTAGAGCTTGTGGGCGTGGCCGGCTCCCATGTCAGGCCTCTTCCCTGCCGGACCGCATCCCTGTCAGACGTTCTCGTGGTCGCGGGACGCCTCGGTGGACTCCTCCCTGCGCCGGCGCACCACCCAGAAGACGCCGGTGCCCACGACCACGGTGGCGCTGACGCCGATCACCCCGGCGAGGCCGCCGGAGAGCCGGGCGTTGGCGATGTCGCCGACCCCGTAGTCGGCGAGCGGGGAGTCGGCCGCGCCGTGCTCCCGCGCCTTCTCGTCGATGCCCTGGTCGGCGGCGACCCGCTCCAGGCCGTCGGGGCTGGCGGAGGCGTAGAAGGAGACGAACCCGGCGAGGAGGAAGGCCGAGACCAGGCCGGTGATCCAGAACCCCCGGGTGGAGCGGGCGGGGGCGGAGGCGGGCTCCGGCTCGCGGGTGGCGGCCGGGGCGTCGACCAGCTCGCCGTCGACCCGGAGCTTGAGGGGGGTGGCCAGGCCCTGGACGCCGTGGACGAGGTCGGGGCGTACGGCGAGGACGGCGCCGACGGTCAGCGCGGTGATGACCGCCTCCCCGATGCCGATCAGGACGTGTACGCCGACCATGGCCGTGAAGACCTTGCCGATCGGGATGTCGGTCGTGCCGCCGACCCAGTAGAGCAGCGTGAACACGGCGGCCGACGCGGGCACGGAGACCAGCGCGGCGACGAACGCCGAGGCGGTCGCGGACCGGCGGGTGCGCGGCAGGACGCCGGTGAGCAGGCGGAACAGTCCGTACGCGACGAGGACGGTGACCACACCCATGACGGTGATGTTCACGCCGAGCGCGGTCAGGCCGCCGTCCGCGAAGAAGATGCCCTGCATCAGCAGCACCACCGCCAGGCAGAGCACCGCCGTATAGGGCCCGACGAGGATCGCGGCCAGTGCCCCTCCCATCAGATGGCCGCTGGTACCGGCGGCCACCGGGAAGTTCAGCATCTGCACGGCGAAGATGAACGCCGCCACCAGACCGGCGAGCGGCGCGGTCCGCTCGTCCAGTTCGCGGCGCGCGCCGCGGAGGCTGACGGCGACCGCGCCGGCGGCGAACACCCCGGCGGCGACGGAGACAGGTGCATCGATGAAACCATCGGGTACATGCATGGGAAGGCTCCGCTTCCTGCGGTTCCGCACGGTGTCCGCGTCCGCGCGGAGGCGGCTCTGCGGGCGGGGTCATGAACCCATCAATAATAGTGCCCTCTTGCAAACCCTACGCAAGAGCTGGAGTCCGGCATCTGCACCGCATCCACCGCCGGGGAGGCCCTGGGCCTCACCTCCTGTGACGGTGAGTGGACGCCCACCGCGCCACTTCCCCAAAATATGGGACATTAGAGGGCAAAGCGATACGTATAGGAGGAGCCGGCCCATGCCCCCTGTGATCGAAGAACATGCACGCGCCCGGCTCATCACCGATGGCCCTCTGACCCGCCCGGTCCCCGTCGAACTGCGCTACGACGCCGCCGACGATCCGCGCACCGTCCACATCACCCTGCCCGGCGGCACCGACTGGGCGTTCGGCCGCGACCTCCTGGAACGCGGTCTGCGCACCCCGATCGAGCGCGGAGCCGTCCGTGTCTGGCCGTGCGGCCGGACCCAGCTGATCGTGGAGCTGCACTCGACGGACGGGGTCGAGGTGTTCCAGTTCGAGACCAGGACGCTGATCCGCTTCCTCGCCCGCACCCGCTCGCAGGCCCCGGCCACGGCCACGCCGTCGGACGGGTCCCCGGAGAAGCGCCCCTCCCGCACCACCGCCGCCAACACCGCCACCACCACCCGCCCGGAGCGCGGCGCCCAGCCGGCCCGCGGCTGAGGGCGCCGAACAGCTGAGGGCGCCGAACAGCTGAGGGCGGCACCGCAGCTGGCGCGCCACCGCAGCTGAGGCGCCACGCGCAAGCGGAGAAGGCCCCCGTGCTCATCGC
>NZ_JBEYKR010000104.1:0-25986 GCF_040703535.1 Streptomyces sp. NPDC007346 | reverse complement strand
CGACCGCGCGGTCCGTGGCCGGCGGGGTGTCACAGGTGGTAGCCGTACTCGGTGAACTCCCAGTCGGTGACGTGCCGGTCGAAGCGGGCGACCTCGTCGCGCTTGTACGCGAGGTAGGCGGCGGTGAACCCCTTGCCGAGCACCTCGGTCAGGGCCGTGTCCGCCGCCAGGGCGTCCAGGGCGGCGGGCAGGGTCATCGGCAGCACCGCGGACCTGGCGGCGTCGTAGCCGTAACCCTCCAGCGGGGCGGGGGGCTCCTCGCCCGCCAGGACCCCCAGCAGGGCCGCCGCGAGCGTACCGGCGATCAGCAGGTACGGGTTGGCGCCGGCGTCGCCCAGGCGCAGTTCGAAGCGCGAGCCGGAGCCGCGCTCGGGCGGAATCCGGACCATGGCGCTGCGGTTGTCCAGGCCCCAGTCGATCAGCCAGGGCGCGAGGGTGTCGGGGCCGAAGCGCTTGTACGAGTTGACCGTCGGGTTGGCCAGCGCGGTGAGCGCGGGCGCGTGCGCGAGGACCCCGGCGACGGCGTGGCGCGCGGTGGCGGAGAGGCCGTAGGAGGCCGACGGGTCGGCGAAGGCGTTGTCGTCCCCCTCACCCAGACAGGACAGGTGCAGGTGGAAGCCTGAACCGCCCGCGTCGTTGAAGGGTTTGGCCATGAAGGTGGCGAGGCGGCCCTCCTTGCGGGCCAGTTCCTTGACGGCCGCCTTGAAGCGGAAGGCGCGGTCGGCGGCCGTCAGGGCGTCGGAGTGGGTCAGGTTGATCTCGAACTGCGAGCCGTCGTACTCGTGGTTGCCGCTGCTGACGCCGATGTCCAGGTCGCGCAGCAGCCGCAGGGTGCGCAGCAGGTGGTTGTCGGGGTCCGCGCGCAGGCCCGCGGTGTAGACGACGCCCTGGGCGTCGCTGTAGCGGCGCCAGCCCCGTGCGCTGTCCGGGGCCGCGTCGCACAGGAAGTACTCCAGCTCCGGCCCCACCACCGGACGCAGACCGTGTTCGCGGCACCGGTCGACGACCGCGCGCAGCAGGTCGCGGGGGGACTCCGGCGCGGGCCGGCCGGTGGCCGGGTCGACGACGTCACCGAGACAGGTGGCGACCCCGGGCTCCCACGGCAGGGCGGTCAGGGTGTCGAGATCGGGGGTGACGGTGATGTCGGGCAGGCCGGCGTCGAGGCCGCCGGAGACGGCGACGGTGTCGCCCTGGGGGCTGGTGTGGTAGACGGCGCGGCAGAAGGCGAGCCCGTGGTCGCACACGCCGGGCAGGTGGTCGAGCAGGACGTCCCGGGCCCGTTCGGTGCCGATGAGGTCGGGATAGGTCACCCGGACCACGTCGATGCCTTCGGCGGCCAGCCGCTCCATGTGGCGGCTGACCGGGGTGTCGGATGCGCTCACCGGGTTCTCCTCGGTGGAAGGGGCGCGCCTCTCGGGGCACAGGGCGCTGAGGGAGGAAAGAGAGGGAAGGGCGGCCTCGGACCGCGGATCGCGGGAGGCGGCTCGCCTGTTGGTGCCAAACGGTAGGGACGATCGCCGTGCTTCCGCAAGGGGCCGGCGCAATAAATTATCCATCCGGATAAGTGTTGACCGGCGGGCCGTGGCTTCCTATCTTGTTTGGAGTCAAACGATGTGGCGCCCGGCCCCCTGACCGGCGCCCCCGGCCGTCCCGCCCACCGCCGGCGCCTCTCACGGACGAACAGGTGAGAAGGGGCCGGCGTGAGCGCCGCCGCACACTTCCCCGCCGTCCGCCACGAGGACGGACGCACGACGCGGCGCCGAGCACCGGTCCGTGCCCACGGACACCGCCGAGCACACCGCCCGCCAGCGCGCCGGACCGCTCGAACAGCCCGCTCCCCCCGAGTAAGGAACCCGAAGTGACCAGTGTCCGTGGATACTTCCACCCCAAGACGGCGACCGGTGCCTCGTCGCTGATCCCCTCGCCGCCCTGGCGCTACTCCGGCGACCTGCTCACCGTGGAGTACCGCACCGACCCCGCACGCGTACGGGAACTGCTGCCCGAGCCACTGGAACTCGCCGACGAGGACCCCGGTGCGGTGGCGCTGGTCTGGGCCGACTGGCAGTCCTGCTCCACCGGTGGGCGGGAGCTGCTCGACCCGGTGCTCGCCCAGTACAAGGAGGCGTTCGCGGTCGTCCGCTGCCGGTACCAGGGCCGCACCTACAGCCGCTGCGTCCACATCTGGGTCGACAAGGACTTCGCGATCGCCCGCGGGCTGCACCAGGGTTACCCGAAGAAGCTCGGCTCCATCCACCAGACCCGCCCCCACCCCTACGGGCCCGCCCCGCGCATCGAGGCCGGCGCCCGCTTCGGCGCCACCCTCGCCGCCGCCGACCGGCGCCTGGCCCAGGCCGTCGTCACCCTGCGCGAGCCGTCCGAGACGAACGGCTTCGTCAACGGCCACCCCATGGCCCACCACCGCTGGCTGCCCTCCATCGAGAAGAACGGGGGCCTGGCCCTGGACGAACTGGTCGAGGCCGGCGCGGCCTCCTTCGAGGGCGGGCAGCCCTGGGTCGGCGACGCCGAGCTGGAGCTGTTCGAGGCCCCCACCGAGGAGCTGGCCCGGCTGGAGATCCGCGAGCCGATCGCCGCCTACTACCGGCAGGTCGGCGTGGTGTGGGACGGCGGCCGGCTGCTCGAGTCCGGCACGTCCGGCGCCGCATGACCCCCCAGACCAGGCTTGGAGACCGGACATGAGCGAAGACCTGACCACCGTCGCCGGCGTCGCCGTCGACACCCGGCACTTCATCGGCGGCGAACGCGTCGCCTCCACCGACACCTTCACCGACCGCTCGCCCATCGACGGCGGCGTCCTCGGGGAGATCTCCCGGGGCACCGCCATGGAGGCCGCCGCCGCCGTCGCCGCCGCCAAGGCCGCCTTCCCCGGCTGGGCCGCCACCCCCCGAACCGAACGCGCCCGCGTCCTGCGCGCCATCGCCGACGGGGTCGACCGGCGCACCGAGGAGCTGGCCGTCGTCGAGACCATGGACAACGGAGCCCTCCTGCGCTCCCACCGACGCGGTGTCATGCCCCGCGTCGCCCACAACTTCCGCTTCTTCGCCGACCGGCTGCTGGAGCTGGACCACGAGGACTTCACGACCCACCGGAGCGGCTCGGCCTCCGGCCCCGGCCACACCAACCACGTCAGCTGGGACCCGGCCGGCCCGTCCGTCCTGATCACCCCGTGGAACGCGCCGCTGATGCTGGCCACCTGGAAGGTCGCCCCGGCGCTGGCCGCCGGCAACACGGTGATCCTCAAGCCCGCGGAGTGGTCCCCGCTGACCGCCTCGCTCCTCGCCGACATCGCCGCCGAGGCCGGACTGCCCGCCGGGGTCCTCAACGTCGTGCAGGGGTACGGCTCCGAGATCGGCGACGCCCTCACCGCCCACCCGGACGTGCGCCGCATCAGCTTCACCGGATCGGTGCCGACGGCCCGGCACATCGCGGCGTCGGCCGCCGCGAACCTCACCCCGCTCAGTCTCGAACTCGGCGGCAAGTCCCCGCTGCTGGTCTTCGCCGACGCCGACCTGGACCTCGCCGCGGACCTCGCCGTCGAGCAGTACGACAACGCCGGCCAGGTGTGCCTGGCGGCCACCCGCATCCTCGTGGAGGAGAGCGTCGCCGAGGAGTTCACCCGGCGGTTCGCCGACCGGGCGTCCCGGCTCCGGCAGGGCGACCCGCGTGACGAGGCCACCGACATCGGACCCAACATCCACCCCCGCCAGCTGGAGAAGATCGACGGCTTCGTGCGGCGGGCGCTCGCGGCCGGCGCCCGCGCGGTCGTCGGCGGCCACCGGGGCGAGGGGCAGCACTACGCGCCGACCCTGCTCACCGATGTGCGGCAGGACTCCGAGATCGTCCAGGAGGAGGTCTTCGGCCCCGTCCTGACCCTCCAGACGTTCACCGACGAGGACGAGGCGGTGGCTCTGGCCAACGACACCCGCTTCGGCCTGGCCGCCACCGTCGCCACCGGCGACCCCGGCCGCGCCGAACGGGTCACCGCACGGCTGGTCGCGGGCACGGTCTGGGTCAACTGCTTCTTCGTCCGCGACCTGCGGGCGCCGTTCGGCGGATCACGCCACTCGGGCGTCGGCCGGGAGGGCGGCACCTGGAGCTTCGACTTCTACTGCGACCTCAAGAACACCGTCACCGCTCCGAAGGGATGGCAGGACCATGGGTGAGATCACCGGGGCGGGCCTGCTCGCCCACGTCCCCACCATCGTGCTCCCCGAGAAGACCCGGCTGGAGCTCAACGAGGGCAAGGAGATCACCCTCGTCACCGGTCTGCGGCAGCTGCGCCGGGAGGTGTTCGAGCGCGACGACTACGACAC
Source organism: Streptomyces sp. NPDC007346 (assembly GCF_040703535.1). NCBI lineage: Bacteria > Bacillati > Actinomycetota > Actinomycetes > Kitasatosporales > Streptomycetaceae > Streptomyces > Streptomyces sp. NPDC007346. Next base: position 21,655 of record NZ_JBEYKR010000104.1, on the reverse strand, counting down.
CGTGGTCGTCCTGGACTCCCACTGGGCGACCACCGTCGAGTTCGTCGTCACCGCCCAGTCCCGCAGGGCCGGCCTGTTCACCTCCGAGGAGCTGCCGCGCGGCATGTGCCGCATGCCCTACGACTACCCCGGCGACCCCGAACTCGCCCGCAACATCGCCTCGTTCGCCGACCGGCACGGCACCTGGATCACCCCGATCGACGACGCCTACCTGCCGGTGTACTACGCCACCACCAACCTGTGGAAGTACCTCGGCGAAGGCCTGCCCGACAAGCGCTGGGTCTCCATCGGCGTCTGCCAGACCGGCGACACGGAGGATCATCTGCGCCTGGGCCGGGCCCTGGCCGACGGCATCGCCGCCACCCCGGGCCGCCGCGTCCTGCTGATCGCCTCCGGAGCCCTGTCGCACACCTTCTGGCCGCTGCGCCAACTGCGTGACCACGAGGCCGGCGACCCGGTCCACATCTTCACCCCCGAGGCGCGGGCGGCCGACGAGGAGCGCATCGCCTGGTTCAAGGAGGGCCGCCACGACAAGGTCCTCGACACCATGGACGAGTTCGCGACGTTCAAGCCGGAGGCGAAGTTCGCCCACTACCTGATGATGGCCGGAGCCCTCGGCGAGCAGGCGTGCACCGCGAAGGGCCGCCAGTACGGAGAGTACGAGAACTCCGTCGGCACCGGTCAGGTCCTGCTCTGGTTCGACCGCCCCGACGACGGCTGGACCGGCCCCGGCCACCCCGCCCCGACCGCCCCGCCCAGCCGCGCCTAGAAAGGCCTCACCATGCCCGAGTACCGCCGCGTCCTCCTCGACGGCGCGACCGTGGAGACCGTCCGCGACGGCGACGAACTGGTCGCCGGCGACGGCCGCCGCGTCAGGATCGAGGACGCCCACCACCTGCCGCCCGTCGTGCCGTCCAAGGTGATCGCGGTCCACCTCAACCACCGCAGCCGGGTCGACGAGTTCCGGATCGGCCTGCCGGACACCCCCACGTACTTCCACAAGCCGACCTCGGCGCTGAACGGCCACGGCGGCGCGATCGTCCGCCCCGAGGGCTGCCAGTGGCTCAACTACGAGGGGGAGGTCGCCATCGTCATCGGGAGAACCGCCCGCAACGTCCCCCCGGAGCGGGCGGGGGAGTACATCGCCGGCTACACCGTGGCCAACGACTACGGCCTGCACGACTTCCGCGACACCGACGCCGGGTCCATGCTCCGCGTCAAGGGCTCCGACACCCTGTGCCCGCTGGGCCCCGGCCTGGTCACCGACTGGGACTTCCACGGCAAGCGGCTGCGGACCTACGTCAACGGGGAGGTCGTCCAGGACGGCTCCACCGACGAGATGACCTGGGACATGCACTACCTCGTCGCCGACATCGCCCGCACCATCACGCTGTACCCCGGTGACGTCCTGCTGTCCGGCACCCCGGCCAACTCCCGGCCGGTCCGGCCGGGCGACGTCGTCGAGGTGGAGGTCGAGGGGCTCGGCCGGCTCGTCAACCACATCGTCACCGGCCCCGCCGCCATCCGCACCGACGTCGGCGCCCAGCCCACCGAGTCCGAGGAGGTGCTGTCCACCGCGCTCGGCGGCGACTGGGAGTTCCGTGGCCAAAGGGCTCCCCGGCGCTGACGGGAGCCCCGCCGGTAGGCTCGGCGCCATGACCGACCACGTCGAGCCCGCCGGCGCGCGCGGCACCCGCAAGCGCGTGACGAACTACGGGTCGGGTCGGGGCGCCCTGCTCGACGCCGCCGTCCGGGTGGTGGCCCGGGGCGGTCTGCGCAAGCTGACCTACCGGGCCGTCGCCGAGGAGGCCGGAGTCACCCACGGGCTCGTCGTCCACCACTTCGGCTCCCGCGACGCCCTCATCGAGGAGGCCGTGGACCACGCCTTCCGGTCCTCGCTCGACGTCAACACCCTGGACACCGGCGCGCAGCGGGCGCAGGACTTCGCCCTCGGCCTGGGGAGCATGGTCGAGACCGGCCCGGACCTTCAGACGTTCCAGTACGAACTGCTCCTGGAGGCCCGGCGCAGGCCGGAGCTGATGCCCCGCCTGCGCGCCCTGTACGACGCGTACTTCGACACCGCGCGGCGCGACCTCTCCCGCATCCTCGACCGGCCGGTCGAGCGGGGCCTGTCCCGGCTGGTCTTCGCGGCGCTGGAGGGGCTGGTGCTGCACCAGCTCGTCTTCGGCGAGCGGGAGGCGACCGAAGAGGCGCTGGCGGAGCTCCGGGTGCTGCTGGAGAGGCTGGCGGAGGACGCGGAGGGCTCGGCCGACAGCTGAGCCGCCGCCAGGGGCCTTCTCGTACGCGCCACGCCGGGCTTCGGCGTGCCCCGGCACACACATCCGCCGGTGGGCGGCCGGACGCCGCCCCCACCCCGTACGAGAGAGAAGGACGCACGGTGAACACCACCCGCGAGGAATGGGTCCGCCGGGCCGGAACGCTCCGGCTCCCCGGCCCGCACGTCATCGACGGCCGCGCACACGAGGGAGGCGGCACGTTCACCGTCGTGTCGCCGAGGGACGGCAGACCGCTGGCCGACGTGGCCGACGGCGGAGCGGCGGAGGTGGACCTGGCCGTCGCGGCGGCCCGCCGCGCCTTCGACAGCGGACCCTGGCCACGGCTCGCGCCCGCCGAGCGCGGCCGGATACTGCTGCGCGTCGCGGAGCTGCTGGAGGAGCGGCGGGCGGACCTCGCCCTCACCGTGAGCCTGGAGATGGGCAAACCGGTCACCGACGCCCACGACATCGAACTGCGCGCCCTGATCGGCACCTTCCGCTGGTACGGGCAGCTGGCCGACAAGCTCACCGACGAGTCCCCGCACACCGCACCCGACGCCCTCGCCCTGGTCACCCGCGAACCGGCGGGCGTGGTGGGCGCCGTCGTGCCCTGGAACTTCCCCCTCACGCTCGCGGGCTGGAAGGTCGCCCCCGCGCTCGCCGCCGGCTGCACGGTCGTCCTCAAGCCCTCCGAGAAATCGCCCCTGTCCGCCCTGCTCCTCGCCGAGATCGCCACCGAGGCCGGACTGCCGCCCGGCGTCCTCAACGTCGTCAACGGCGACGGGCCGACCGCCGGACGGGCCCTGGGCCTCCACCCCGGCGTCGACGTCCTCGCCTTCACCGGCTCCACCGCCGTGGGCCGCCACTACCTGCGCTACGCCGCCGACTCCAACCTCAAGCGCGTCTGGCTCGAACTGGGCGGCAAATCCCCCAACATCATCCTCCCCGACGCCCCCGACCTGGAGAAGGCCGCCGCCACCGCCGCCTGGGGCATCTTCTTCAACCAGGGCGAGATGTGCACAGCGCCCTCCCGGCTGCTCGTGCACTCCTCCATCGCCGAACGCGTCACCGAGGCGGTCCTCGCAAGGGCCCGCGCCCTGCGCGTCGGCGATCCGCTCGACCCGGCGTCCGAGATGGGCGCGCTGGCCGGCCGGGACCATCTCGACCGGGTGCTCGGACACATCCGTACCGCCGTCGAGGACGGCGCGCGGCTGCGGACCGGGGGAGAGCCCGTCCTGGCCGGGACCGGGGGAACGTACCTGAGCCCCACCGTCTTCGACCGGGTCGCCCCGGGCTCCGCACTCGCCCGCGAGGAGGTCTTCGGACCCGTCCTGTCCGTCCTCACCTTCGACGACCTCGACGAGGCGGTGGCCCTCGCCAACGCCACCGACTACGGCCTCGCCGCCGGCCTGTGGACCTCCGACCTGTCCACCGCCCACCAGGTCTCCCGCGCCCTGAGAGCCGGCACGGTCTGGGTCAACTGCTACGAGGAGGGCGACCTCACGGTCCCCTTCGGCGGCATGAAGCAGTCGGGCAACGGACGGGACAAGTCCGCCCACGCCCTGGAGAAGTACACCGAACTCAAGACCACCTGGATCCAGCTGTGAGCCGCTCCGCACGCCCCCTCATCGCCATCCCGGCCCGCTTCTCCGCCACCACCTCCGCGCTGCGCTACGCGGCCGAGGTCAACGCGCGGGCCCTGGTCGAAGCGGTCTGGCGGGCGGGCGGCGAACCCGCCACGATCCACCCGTACGCCCCCGGCGGCCTCGGCGACCCGCCGGGGACCGCCGCCCGCCTCGCCCGCTTCGACGGCGTCCTGCTCCCCGGCGGCGGCGACCTCGCACCCCACCGCTACGGGGCCGAGGAGAGCCATGAGGCCGTCTACGACGTGGACGACGAACAGGACGCGTTCGACCTCGAAGTCGCCCGCCAGGCACCGGTGCTGGGCCTGCCGCTGCTGGCGGTCTGCCGAGGTCTGCAAGTGGTCAACACCGCCCGGGGCGGCACCCTCCACCAGGACATGGGAGGGCCGGGCCGGGAGCACCGGCACCTCACGCACCCGGTGCGCCTCACCGCCGGGTCCGCCGTGGCGGCCGTCGCCGGGACCGACAAGATCGAGGCCTCCTGCTACCACCACCAGCACATCGACCGGCTCGGCCGGGGGCTGGCCGCCACCGCCCACGCCGCCGACGGCACGATCGAGGCGGTGGAGGCGCCCGGCGCCGGCGGATGGCTGCTCGCCGTGCAGTGGCACCCCGAGGACACGGCCGCACAGGACCCGGCCCAGCAGGGCCTGTTCGACGCCCTGGTCCGCGCCGCGCGCGGGACCGGCTGAACGGCCCGCGCCTCGGCCGCTCAGCCTTTGGAGCGCCGGCCGCTGCGCCGGGGCGCGGGCTCCGCCCCGTTCAGCAGGGACCTGCGGCGCTCCTCGCCGTGCTGCTCCACCTGGAGGACCACACGCCGCAGCCCGTCCGCGAGGTCGCGGCACTCCTCGTCGCTCAACTGGGAGGTCACGAACGCCTCCTCCGCGTTGAAGTCGGGGAACACCCGCCGCATGAACGCCTCACCCTCCTCGGTGAGGCGCAGCAGCACGAGCCGGCCGTCGGTGGGGTGACCGGTGCGGCGAAGCAGTCCGCGCGACTCCAGGGTGCGGGAGACGCCGGTCAGCGTCCCCTTCGAGATGCCCGCCTCCTCCGCGACGTGCCGGGTCTCCGACTCGCCCCCGACCCAGACCACCCACAGCACGACGAACGCGGTCCAGGTCAGGTCCGAGCCGCGCAGGACGGAGTTCTCCAGGTGGTGCCGCACGGTGGAGGCGGCCCGGTGGATGTTGGCCACGGCCGCCATCTGCTCCCGCCGGACGGGCAGGCCGCCGAGCTTGAGGGCCGCAAGCCTCTCCGCTTCGGTGATGGATCGCCGGCCGGGCACGCGTGCTCCCTGGGTTCCCTGTGCGGAACCGGGCGGGCCTGTCGGTCCGTCCGGTCGTTCGGAACCAAAGTGTACGGGCGGTGCCGCGTCGGCGGGGGAGCCGTCGGCGGTGCGCGGTGCCGACGCGGCGCGTGCGACGGACGCGGCACCGCCGAGGCCCGAAGCGGGGTGTACGGGGCGGGTGTTGCCGTGGGGCGGAGCCCTCAGCCTCCCAAGGTCCGTACGACGGTGAAGACCGCGCCCTCGGGATCGGCCACCGTCGCCAGCCGGCCGCTCGCCCCCTCGTGCGGCGGCCGGAGGACGTGCCCGCCCAGCTCCACCACCCGGGCGGCGGACCCGTCCACGTCGGCGACCTCGAAGTACGTCATCCAGTGCGGGCCCCGGTCGCGCGGCAGCGACTGGCCGACCCCGTGCAGGGCGGCCACCGGGCGGCCCTCCAGGTGCAGCGTCCGGTGGTCGAGGTCGGCGGAGACGGCCGCCTCGGTCTCGTAGCCGAAGACCGTCTGGTAGAACTTCGCGACCATCGAGGTCTCCCGGGTCACCAGCTCGTTCCAGACGGGGGTGCCGGGGACGCCCGCCGTCATGGTGCCGATGTGCTCCGAACCCTGCCAGGCTCCGAAGACCGCACCGCCGGGGTCCGAGGCGATGACGAGCCGCCCCGCCTCGCCCGCGTCCAGCGGGCCGACCGCGACCGTGCCGCCGCAGGAACGGATCGCCTCGGCCGTCAGGTCCGCGTCGTCCGTCGCCAGATAGGTGGTCCAGGCGATCGGGAGGTGCCGGTCGGGCGGCAGCTGGCCGATGCCCGCGACCTCCTTCCCGTCGAGCAGACCGCGGACGTAGGGGCCCAGCTGGTCAGGTCCGGGCCGGAACTCCCAGCCGAACAGAGCCCCGTAGAACTCCTGGGTCGCGGTCAGGCCGTGCACGATCAGACTCACCCAGCAAGGTGTTCCGGGCGTGCGCCGGGCAGCAGCCTCGGTCATCGTCTTGTCTCTCCTCGGACCGTTGTGGTGGCCGTACAGGGGAACGGGGCGGATACGGCGTCCCGGGTCAGGACGCGGGCCGCACACCCCGTCCAGATGCTCGCATCACCCGGCGCCGCCACGGCTCCGGCCGCGCCGCGTTCTCCAGGTTCTCGTCGGGGGAAGGCCTCTTCGTAGGGGTATCTCCATCCATGTACGGGTACGGGCGCCACGGCCTCTGCGCGAGGATGGCACCCATGAAGCCCATCATCACCGCATCCGAATACGCGAGCGAGTCGGCGGGAGAGCGTCCTCCGGTACTCCTGGACGTCCGCTGGCAGCTGGGCGGTCCGCACGGCCGCCCCGCCTACGAGGCCGGCCATCTGCCCGGCGCCGTCTTCGTCGACCTCGACACGGAACTGGCCGGACCGGCGGGCAGCGGAGGCCGCCACCCCCTCCCGGACCCGGAGGCCTTCGGTGCCGTGATGCGCCGCGCCGGGGTCGGCCAGGACACCCCGGTCGTGGTGTACGACGGCGGGCAGGGCTGGGCCGCCGCGCGCGCCTGGTGGCTGCTGCGCTGGACGGGGCACCCCGACGTACGGGTTCTGGACGGCGGCCTCGCCGCGTGGACCGGCGACCTCTCCACCGAGATCCCGCACCCCGCCGAGGGCGATTTCCGGCCGGTCCCCGGCGCCCTGCCCACACTGGACGCGGACGCGGCCGCCGCCCTCGCCGGCTCGGGGCTGCTCCTGGACGCGCGGGCGGCCGAGCGCTACCGGGGCGACGTCGAGCCGATCGACCGCGTCGGCGGCCACATCCCCGGGGCCGTCTCCGCGCCGACCACGGCGAACGTCACCGAGGACGGGCGCTACCTTCCGGCCGAAGAGCTCGCCGAGCGGTTCGCCGGGCTGGGGGCGGGGAAGAGCGGCGAGGCCGTCGGGGTCTACTGCGGATCGGGGGTCTCCGGCGCCCACGAGGTGCTCGCCCTGGAGATCGCCGGAATCCGCTCCGCGCTCTACCCCGGCTCCTGGTCCGAGTGGTCCGCCGACCCCGCCCGCCCGGTCGCCACCGGCCCCGAGCCGCAGGAGGGGCCGGCCCGGTAAGCGCCGCGACGGAGAGGGGCCCGTACGCCACCGCGTACGGGCCCCGCCTCTGCTGACCGGCACTCCCGGTCAGTCCTGCTTCTTGCGACGGGTGCCGAAGACGATCTCGTCCCAGCTCGGCACGGCGGCCCGGCGTCCCGGCCGGACCCCGTCCGCCTCGGCCTGACGGTCCGTCGTCCCGGTCAGCCGGTCGCGGTGACCGGCCACCGCCCTGGGCATCAGCACATCCGCGTAGGCCGACCCGGCACCGGCCGATGCGGCGGCCGCGGGCGGCTCGTCCGCCTCGGCCTCCTCCTCGACGGCGGGTTCGAGCGCGGGCGGCTCGGGCTGCGTGGGCCGCTCCGGGACGACCATGTCACCGCGGAAGCTCGGCACCGCCTCCAGCAGGCTGGTCAGCGAGTCGCGCTCACCGGCCGAGGCGCTGCTCACGTACTCCTCCGGCTCCGAGGAGGGCGCGGGCCGCTCGATCTGCCGGTCCAGAGCGCGGTCCAGCGGCCGGTCGCGCGGCAGCCGGGCGATCCGGGGCACGAACGGGAAGCTCGGCTCGGGGGCCGCGCCGTCGCTCTCACCGATCAGCGAGCGCGCCTCGTCGTCGACGGCCTGGACCAGCCGCCTGGGCGCGTCGTACGTCCAGCTCGCCGAGTGCGGTTCGCCCGCGACCCGGTAGACGAGCAGGACCTCCCAGGTGCCGTCGTCGCGGCGCCAGGAGTCCCACTGGACGGTCTCCTTGTCGGCGCCGCGCAGCAGCAGCCGCTCCTGCACCGCCTCGCCGAGCTGGGGGCCGGTGTTCTCGCCGGGACGGCGCACGGCGGTCTTCCGGGCCCGCTCCGCCATGAAGGCGCGCTCCGCGAGCACGGGGCCCTCGAAGCGGCGCACACGGTCGACCGGAATCCCGGCGAACTGGGCGACCTCCTCCGCGGAGGCGCCGGCCCTTATACGGGCCTGGATGTCGCGGGGGCGGAGATGGCTCTCCACCTCGATCTCGATCTGGCCGAGCCGGGCGCGGTCGTTGCGCACGGCGGCGCGCAGCCGCTCATCGATCGGAAGCGTGTATTCCGTGCTGTCCGCAGCCTTGAGCACCAGTCGTGTGCCGTCGTTGGAGACGGCCACGACACGCAGTTCGGGCATGGGGACCTCCCGGGTGGTGCCTGCCGACGTCACGTGCGTCGCTGCTTCCGCTAGTCGAGTGTGACCTGCCCGGGTGCAGCCTGCCACAACCTTGCCAAGTTGCCCGGCGTGTCGGGCGCTCGCCCTGGAACGCCGCCATGACACGGTTGCCTCCTGCGTCCCAAAGTGGCCGATTTGACCGCTCTGTGCAGCAAGCATCCGTGCGATGCCTTGGCGCCGCCGGTCCGAGTGGAGCCGCCGGCCCCCTCTCGTAGCTGCGGATACCCGACGTGGGAGTCCGCCCCAGGGCTCGTACGGTACTCCATTCGGGCCACCGGGGTGGACCGGCGCGCCGCCGAACTTCTCGGGAGGCGCAGGAGGTGGGATACCCATATCTCCGTCACCTTCCCCTGATGCGTGTCGTGCTTCACACAATCACCGGAAACGGAACTATCCACTTCGCTCATTTGTCCCTTCCTGTTGCATGGTGGGAGAGATGTCAAGCAGGGGCTGGTAATGGTTCAGAAGCCGGAAAGCGACACAGAACCCAAGGAAAGGCGCATCGATCTGAGTCTGCCGCAGGTCGCCGGGAGCGCGGTGGCAGCGGTCGCGGCAGCCGTGGCGGCTTCGCAGCTGGGGGTGTACGGCACCATCGCCGGGGCCGGAGTGATGAGCGTCGTCGCCACCTGCGGGGGCTCCGTCTTCCAGCACTTCTTCCGCCGTACGGGTGAGCAGATCCGTGAGGTGACGGTCCAGGTGACCCACCCGGAGGGCCGCCAGGTGACGGTGCACACCAAGGAGACGACGCCCGCGGGCCGCAGAGGCGCCGCACGGCGCACGGACCCGGAGCCGGCGGACGACGCCACCACGGTGCTGCCCACCGTCGACCCGGGCACGGTCCCGGAGGTGGTCCCGGACGCGGGGAGCACACGGCTGCCGAAGCCCGCCGACACCGACCGGACCCAGCTGCTGGACCTGGGCGACGCACGCACCCGGATGCTGCGGGCCCAGCCCGGCCCGGTCGCGGGCGCCGGGTCCGACCCGGACCGTACGCAGGTGCTGCCGCAGCAGGCCGGGGACCGTACGCAGGCGTTGCCGCAGCAGGCCGGGGACTCTACGCAGGTGCTGCCGCAGGCCGCAGCCGGTCCGGCGTCCACCGGCGACGCGTTCGCCACCGGAGCCTCCACCGACGAGACGTTCACCGAAGGTGTCACCCAGGGCACCCGGCTGCGCGGCTGGAAGCGCCCCGCACTCGCGGCCGCCGCGGTCTTCACCGTCTCCATGGCCGGGATCACCGCCTTCGAGATGGTCTCGGGCAACGATCTCAGCGGCGGCGAGGGAACCACCCTCAGCTCCGTCGTACGCGGCGGCGGCGACCGCGACCCGGGCCCGGCCGGTCCCACGCCCTCCGGAGAGACCGGACAGGACGGGGGAGAGGACGGGGAGCAGACCCCCGGCAACGGCAGCGGCAACGGCGAGAGTGACGGCAGCGGTTCGGCCCCCGCCACCGACCCGGGCGACGGCCCCACCACCGACCCCGGCCCCGGTACGGGAACGGGCGGCGAGAACCCCGGCACCGCCCCCACGCCGACGCCTTCCGTCCCCGGCTCCGGCGACGGGCAGACCACGCCCGCCCCGGCACCGACCCCGTCGGCCCCCGGCGACGGCGGGACCGGCGCGCCCGACCCGACGACCGGCCCGGGTGCCGGCGGCGCCGCCGGCCAGGGCGAGCAGCCCCCGCCCGCCGACGGCACCGGCGAGTGACGGCGTACCGGCGGAACGCGACGGACACCTCGGCCCCCTCGAAGCCTCAGCCGAAGCTTCGAGGGGGCCGACGGCGTCCCGGGGGCGGCTCACTCGCCGAGGACGCGCCGCAGATAGTCGTTGCCGAACAGCCGGTCCGGGTCGAGCCGGTCGCGTACGGCCGTGAACTCGCCGAAGCGCGGGTAGACCTCCGCCAGGTAGGCCGCGTCCCGGGTGTGGATCTTGCCCCAGTGCGGCCGGCCGGAGTGCGCGGTCATGATCCGTTCGACCGCGGTGAAGTACGAGCGGTGGGGCGTGCCCTTGTAGAGGTGGACGGCGATGTACGCGCTGTCGCGGCCCGACGCCGTCGACAGCATCATGTCGTCGGCGGGCGCGGTGCGTATCTCCACCGGGAAGCTGATCTTCAGCGGTGAGCGCTCGATCATCGCCTTCAGCTCCCGCAGGGCCGCCATCGCCCGCTCGCGTGGAACGGCGTACTCCATCTCCACGAAACGCACCCGGCGCGGGCTGGTGAACACCTTGTAGGGGATGTCGGTGTAGGTCCGGGGGGAGAAGGCCCGGCTGGAGACCTCGGCCAGCGGGGGGATCGTCGCCGGGACGGCCCGTCCGACCGAACAGATCGCCCGGAAGACCCCATTGGAGAGCAGCTCGTCATCGATCCAGCTGCTCACCCTTCCGGGCGGGGAGGCCGGGCCGGCGCTGCGGTTGTTGCGCTTGGTGCTGCAGTTGCCGGTGTGCGGGAACCAGTAGAACTCGAAGTGCTCGTTCTCGGCGACCAGCTGGTCGAACTCCGCGGTGACCCGGTCGAACGCCATCGGCTCCTCACGGGCGGTCAGCAGGAAGACCGGCTCCACGGCGAGGGTGACCGCGGTGACCACCCCGAGAGCGCCGAGCCCGACCCGGGCGGCGGCGAACACCTCCGGGTTCTCCTGCTCCGAGCAGACCAGCACCGTGCCGTCGGCGGTGACCAGCTCCAGGGCGCGGATCTGGGCGGATATCGACGCCGAGTCACGGCCGGTGCCGTGCGTTCCGGTGGAGGTCGCCCCGGCGACCGTCTGCTCCATGACGTCGCCCATGTTCGTGAGCGAGAGCCCCTCGCGGGCGAGCGCGGTGTTGAGGCGCTTGAGCGGGGTGCCCGCCGCCACGGTGACGGTCATCGCCTTGCGGTCGATGTCCCGGATGCCGGTGAGCAGGTCCGGGCGTATCAGGACGCCGTCGGTGGAGGCGACGGCCGTGAAGGAGTGGCCGGTGCCGACCGGCTTGGCCTTGAGGCCGTCCGCGCTCGCCCGGCGCAGTACGTCGACGAGCTCGTCGACGGAGGCGGGGGACTCGGTCCGTACCGGCCGGGCGGTGACGGTACCCGCCCAGTTACGCCACGCGCTCGTCGTCGTCCGTGCGTAGGTGTCGGTCATCTTCCCCGCGCCCTCCCGTAGGAACCGGCTTCGCCAGCCGGTGATACCCCAGGAACGCCACCGCCGCCGCGAGCGCTCCCGCCACGGCGGGCACCGCGTACCCCGCCTTCGCCCCGGCGGCGTCGACCACCCAGCCGGCGGCCGAGGAGCCGAGCGCCACTCCGACGGCGAGCCCGGTACTCGTCCAGGTCATGCCCTCGGTGAGCTTGGTGCGCGGTACGTGCGCTTCGACGAGGGCCATGGTGGTGACCATCGTCGGTGCGACGGCGAGACCCGCGACAAAGAGCGCCACGGCCAGCAACGGAAGGTTCCCGGCCAGTTGGAGGGGGATCATACTCACGGCCATCGCGCAGACACCCACCAGCCACCTGGTCGCGGGCTTCCCCTTCAGGTGCAGCAGCCCGAAGACGGCCCCCGCCAGGCAGGAACCGAGCGCGTAGACGGCCAGGACGAGGGAGGCCGCCGCCTTGCGGCCGCTCTCCTCGGCGAACGCCACCGTCACCACGTCGACGGCCCCGAAGATCGCGCCCGTCGCCACGAAGGTCAGCACCAGGACCTGGAGGCCCGGCGAGCGCAGCGCCGAGCCGCCGGTGTGCTGGGACCTGGGGTGCGGGATCGGCTCGGTGGCGCGCTGAGCGGTCAGCCAGAAGACCCCGACCAGCAGGAAGGCGGCGGCGACCAGCGGACCGGCCTCCGGGAACCAGGCGGTGGAGAGGCCGATCGAGATGATCGGGCCGAAGATGAAGCACACCTCGTCGACGATCGACTCCCAGGAGTACGCCGTGTGCAGCTCACGGCTGGAACCCCGGTAGATCGCCGCCCAGCGGGCCCGGACCATCGACCCCACGCTCGGCACACAGCCCGCGCCCGCCGCGAAGACGAACAGCGTCCAGTCCGGCGCCCCCTGCTGGGCACAGACCAGCAGCCCGGCCACCGCCGCCACCGCGACCAGCGTGACGGGGCGCAGCACCCGCCGCTGCCCGTACCGGTCGACCAGGCGCGAGACCTGCGGACCGAAGACCGCGGCCGCCATGGCCAGCGTCGCGGTGAGCGCCCCGGCCAGCCCGTACCGGCCGGTGAGCTGGGAGACCATGGTCACGACCCCGATGCCCATCATGGACAGCGGCATCCGCCCGAAGAACCCGGCGGCGGAGAATCCCTTGGAACCAGGGGCGGCGAAGATGGCGCGGTAGGGGCTGGGCAAGGGGTACTCCGGTCGTGCCTGTCATGCGTGTACGTGGCTGATACAGCTTACGGCCGGGCCGACGGGCCGGACACCGGATCTCGGAGCACCCCGGGGGCGTGAAGCAGGCGCGTGACCTCCGGATTCCGCTCTTGCCGACGGGGCGTCGGATGTCGGTTGCCGGGCTGTCGGTGGCGGGTGGCAGGATCGGTGTCATGTCCGATCTGCGCGATCCCGCTCCCTACGACGCCCTGCTCCTGCTCTCCTTCGGCGGCCCCGAGGGCCCGGACGACGTGGTCCCGTTCCTGGCGAACGTGACCCGCGGCCGGGGCATCCCCGAGGAACGGCTCAAGGAGGTCGGGCAGCACTACTTCCTGTTCGGCGGGGTCAGCCCGATCAACGCGCAGAACCGCGCGCTGCTCGACGCCCTGCGCAAGGACTTCGCCGGCCACGGCCTGGACCTCCCGGTCTACTGGGGCAACCGCAACTGGGCGCCGTACCTGACCGACACCCTGCGCGAGATGACCGCCGACGGGCACCGCCGGATCGCCGTCCTCGCCACCAGCGCCTACGCCTCGTACTCGGGCTGCCGCCAGTACCGCGAGAACCTCGCCGAGGCGCTGGCCGCGCTGGAGGCGGAGGGCCTGGAGGTGCCGCGCGTGGACAAGCTGCGCCACTACTTCAACCACCCCGGCTTCGTGAAGCCCATGGCGGACGGCGTGCTCGCCTCCCTCGCCGATCTCCCCGAGGACGTCCGCGCCGGCGCCCACCTCGCCTTCACCACCCACTCCATCCCCACCTCCGCCGCCGACACCTCCGGGCCCGTCGAGGCGCACGGCGAGGGCGGGGCGTACGTGGCGGAGCACCTGGACGTGGCCCGCCTGATCGCGGCGGCGGTGCGCGAGGAGACCGGCGTCGACCACCCCTGGCAGCTCGTCTACCAGTCCCGCAGCGGCGCCCCGCACATCCCGTGGCTGGAGCCCGACATCTGCGACCACCTGGAGACGCTGCACGGCGAGGACGTGCCCGCGGTCGTGATGGCGCCCATCGGCTTCGTCTCCGACCACATGGAGGTCCTGTACGACCTGGACACCGAGGCCACCGCGAAGGCCGCCGAGCTCGGTCTGCCGGTCCGCCGGTCCGCGACGGTGGGCGACGACCCGCGCTTCGCCGCCGCCGTACGGGACCTGCTCCTGGAGCGCGCCGCGAGCGAGCGGGGGCATTCCGTGCGGCCCTGCGCGCTCGGCTCCCTCGGGCCGTCCCACGACCTCTGCCCGGTCGGCTGCTGCCCGGCCAGGGCCCCTAAGCCGGCCGCGGCCGGCGCCGACAGCCCGTACGCCTGAGCAGCCCCGTACGCCTGAGCAGTCCTGCCGCGCCCTCGTCCCCGTCGAGCCCCCTGGGAGCACCGTGACCGACCCCGCCCTGACCGAACTGCTCGACCTCGCCCTGGAGGCCGCACGCCGCGCCGGAGCCCTGCTGCGCGACGGCCGCCCCGCCGACCTGGGGGTGGCCGCCACCAAGTCCAGCCCCATCGACGTGGTCACCGAGATGGACATCGCCGCCGAGAAGCTGATCACCGGCTACCTCAGCGACTTCCGCCCCGACGACGGCTTCCTCGGCGAGGAGGGGGCCAGCTCCCCGGGCAGCACCGGCATCCGCTGGGTCATCGACCCGCTCGACGGCACCGTGAACTACCTCTACGGCCTGCCGACCTGGGCCGTCTCCATCGCCGCCGAGCGGGACGGCGAGCGGGTCGTGGGCGTCGTCGAGGCCCCGATGCGCCGGGAGACGTACCAGGCGGTCCTGGGCGGCGGTGCGTATGCGAACGGCGACGCGCTGCGCTGCCGCCCCGCCCCGCCGCTGGACCAGGCCCTCGTCTCGACCGGCTTCAACTACGTCGGCCACGTCCGCGCCCACCAGGCGGACGTCGCCCAGCAGCTGATCCCGCGGCTCCGGGACATCCGGCGCGGCGGCTCGGCCGCCGTCGACCTCTGCGATGTGGCGGCGGGGCGGCTGGACGGCTACTACGAGCGCGGACTGCACCCCTGGGACCTGGCCGCGGGCGACCTCATCGCCCGGGAGGCGGGCGCGCTGACCGGCGGCCGCCCCGGACGGCCGGCCGACGGCGACCTGACGGTGGCCGCCACCCCCGGGGTCTTCGAACCGCTCCAGGCCGCCCTCGACGAGCTGGGCGCCTGGCACGACTGACGCGCCGCCCGGCCGAGGCCCTGGTGAGGGGCGTGAGGGCCGCAGGGCACAGCGAAGGGCCCCGGGACGCCGTGACGACGTCCGGGGCCCTCCGGCGTACGGCTCAGACGCTTGTGGCGCCGATTTCCACGCCGTGCTCGGCCGCGAGGCGGTGCAGGTCGTCCAGCTCGCCCTGCTCGACATCCGCCAGGAAGTCGTCGCCGTCCTCGCGAGCCCGCGTGAGGTCGGACTCGGTGGTCTTGATGCGTTGCAGGAGACCTGCGGTGAAAGCGTCCATGATGCGCCCCCTCATCGTGGGTCGGTGGCACGGGGGTGTGCCCGGGATTCCTCCGGCAGGGGAGCCGGAGGGGCGGGTGATCGCGCCGCTTCTCCGGGGAACGGAGCGGGGTCGTGGCATGCCACGTGCCGGGCGTGATCGCGGGTGTGAACCCCTCATCCCCACACGCGCTCCCGGAGAAACCTCAACTGACCGGTAATTCCGCCCCCTTCCCCCGGGCCCGGTCGGCCCAGCGCCGTCTTACCGCCGGTTTATACGCGTTGCGGGCAGGATGGACGCACACAGTCGGCCTCCCCTGGGGGCCGTTCGCTGTGTGAACCCGTAGAAGGACCGAAGGAAGGACTGCGCTGTGCGCGTACTCGTCGTCGAGGACGAGCAGCTGCTCGCCGATGCGGTGGCCACCGGACTGCGCCGGGAGGCCATGGCCGTCGACGTCGTCTACGACGGTGCCGCGGCCCTGGAGCGCATCGGGGTCAACGACTACGACGTCGTCGTGCTGGACCGGGACCTTCCGGTGGTGCACGGGGACGACGTCTGCCGCAGGATCGTCGAGCTCGGCATGCCCACCCGGGTGCTCATGCTCACCGCCTCCGGTGACGTCAGCGACCGGGTCGAGGGCCTGGAGCTGGGCGCCGACGACTACCTCCCCAAGCCCTTCGCCTTCAGCGAGCTCACCGCCCGGGTCCGCGCGCTGGGCCGCCGTACGACGGTGGCCCTGCCGCCGGTCCTGGAGCGGGCCGGCATCAAGCTCGACCCGAACCGCCGCGAGGTCTTCCGGGACGGGGTGGAGATCCAGCTCGCCCCGAAGGAGTTCGCGGTGCTGGAGGTCCTGATGCGCAGCGAGGGCGCCGTCGTCTCGGCGGAGCAGCTCCTGGAGAAGGCCTGGGACGAGAACACCGACCCCTTCACCAACGTGGTGCGGGTCACGGTCATGACGCTCCGCCGCAAGCTCGGCGAACCGCCCGTCATCGTCACCGTGCCGGGCTCCGGATACCGGATCTGAGGACCATGGCCGCCACCCCGCCGCCCCCCACGGCGCCCCCGAAGCCCACCTGGGAGCCCAAGCAGCAGGACCCCCCCTACCCGTGGCTGCGCCCCACCATCCGGATACGGCTCACGCTCCTGTACGGCGGCATGTTCCTGATCGCGGGCATCCTGCTGCTCTCGATCATCTACATGCTGGCCGCCCAGGCGCTGGAGGTGGGCAGCAAGCTGCCCTTCGAGATCGTGAACGGGAGGGTCGCCAGCGACATCTGCGATCTCCCGACGACCCCCTCCCCGGAGGCCTTCAACGCGGCGATGAACGCCTGCGTCAACGACCAGCGCAAGCAGGCGCTGGAGGCGCTGCTGAACCGTTCGCTGCTGGCCCTGGTCGGCCTCAGCGTCATCGCCTTCGCCTTCGGCTACGCCATGGCCGGACGCGTCCTGTCCCCGCTGGGCCGGATCACCCGGACCGCGCGCAGGGTGGCGGGCACCGACCTCACCCGGCGGATCGAGCTGGACGGTCCGGACGACGAGCTCAAGGAGCTCGCGGACACCTTCGACGACATGCTGGACCGGCTGGAGCGGGCGTTCACCGCGCAGCAGCGGTTCGTCGGCAACGCCTCGCACGAGCTGCGTACGCCGCTGGCGATCAACCGCACGCTGCTGGAGGTCCATCTCTCCGACCCGGAGGCCCCGCCCGAGCTCCAGCAGCTCGGAAAGACGCTGCTGGCCACCAACGAACGCAGTGAGCAACTGGTCGAGGGGCTGCTGCTGCTGGCCCGCAGCGACAACCAGATCGTCGAGCGCAAACCGGTCGACCTCGCCGAGGTCGCCGACCGCGCCATCGACCAGGCGCGGGCCGAGGCCGTGGCGAGGAAGGTCGAGATCCGCGGTGAGCGGTCCGCCGCCGTCGTCCAGGGCAACGGGGTCCTGCTGGAGCGGATCGCGCTGAACCTCGTACAGAACGCCGTGCGCTACAACGTGGCCGAGGACGGCTGGGTGGAGGTCACCACCTCCCTGCAGCCCGGCCAGGCCCTGCTGGTCGTCTCGAACACCGGCCCCGTGGTGCCGGCGTACGAGATCGACAACCTCTTCGAGCCCTTCCGGCGGCTGCGTACGGAGCGTACGGGCAGCGACAAGGGGGTCGGACTCGGCCTGTCGATCGCACGGTCCGTCGCGCGGGCCCACGGAGGCCGTATCATCGCGGAGCCCCGCGAAGGCGGTGGTCTCGTGATGCGTGTCACCCTGCCGGTCTGAGAGGCCGCACGGTGTGACTCCGCACCGAATCTTCATGTTCGCTTTGGGCGGAATTTTCAGGACCCGTTCCCGGGTGAGTCGTGTGTGATCGATCACAGAGCCCGTTTTGAGGCCATCTACTCTCCGTGATCGCACCTTGTTCGTAAAGCCGGTAATCGTCCGGGTTTTCGGAGGGTGTTATCACGGGAAGTACACGGGGTGGCGCCTGTGAACCGCGCAGCCGGGACCGTGTACGGTCCCCATCGCCACCCAAGCCGAGCCTCGCCGAGGCGGCCGGTTGGGTGTCGATTGAGTAACAGACCTTGATGTGAGGCAAAATCTCCGCCTCAGGTCGGGCACAAGTCCGGCCTCTCACGCGTTACGTGCGCTGAGACACCCGCAGACACCCAAGAGGGGGAGAGCGACATGGCAACGGATTACGACACCCCACGCAAGACCGACGACGACGTGGACCAGGACAGCCTCGAAGAGCTCAAGGCTCGTCGGAGCGACAAGACGGCATCCGCCGTCGACGTCGACGAGTTCGACGCGGCCGAAGGCCTCGAGCTGCCCGGCGCGGACCTCTCCAACGAGGAGCTGGCCGTCCGGGTCCTGCCCAAGCAGGCCGACGAGTTCACCTGCATGAGCTGCTTCCTGGTGCACCATCGCAGCCAGCTGGCCCGCGAGAAGAACGGTCAGCCCATCTGCCGCGACTGCGACTGAGGCCGGGTCGGCCGTGGCAGGCGACACACCGTTCCGCAAGCGGCGCCCCTGGCGCCGGCACGGACCGGAGGTGAACGGGGGCGGCACAGGCCCGGCAGCAGGCGTCAGCCCGTCTGCCGAGCGGTCCGCCGCCCTGCCGGACCCCTCCGGTACGCCCGACGACGAGCGGGGCCGTTCGGCCTCGCTCGAAGGGGCGGGGGCGGCAGCCCCGCCGGACCGGGGCGCGGAGACGGACCGGAGCAGGGAGATGGACCGGAGCACGGAGACGGACCAGGCGGAGCCCACGACCGGGGCAGGCCGTCTGCAAGCGGTGAAACGGGGGGTGCGCAAGGGCGGGGAGGGCGCCCGCGCCCTGGTCGGCCAGTTGGCCGACCGGATCATCGACACCGCTCCCCGCGTCCCGGTGCGCGATCTCGCCACCCTGCGCAAGCAGTTCCCGGGCCTGGAGCCCGAGGAGCTCGCCGACAAGCTCGTGGCAGGCGCGAGCCGGGCCAGTGCCACCGTCGGCGCGGGCATCGGAGCGGCCGCCATGATGCCCGTACCCCCCGCCATGCTCGCCGAGCTGACGGCCGAGGTCAGCGGCGTCGCCGCGATCGAGATGAAGCTCGTCGCCGAGCTCTACGAGGTCTACGGCCTGCGCCCGCCGGGCAATCTCGCCCAGCGCTCCACCGCGTACCTGACGTCGTGGACGGAGGAGCGCGGCATCGACATCACGCGCCCCACCACACTCAACGCGGCCATGGGCGGCCAGCTGAAGCGAGAGCTGCGCCAGCAGATCACCAAGCGCATGGCCCGCAATCTGCCCAACCTGATCCCGTTCATGATCGGCGCCGCCGTCGGCGCCACGATGAACCGCCGCGACACCCGCAAGCTCGCCGACCGCATCAGGAGGGACCTGCGCAAGCAGCAGATCCCCTGGGACCGGCTCGCCGAGCTGCCCCCGCTGGAGCGGCCCGCCGTGCCGGTCGTGCTGCCCAAGGGGATCGAGGGCGGCTGAGCGGCCCCGACGCCCGGCCCTCAGGCCGCGGGAACGGCCGTCAGCGCCGCCGCCAGGCCCTTCGGGTCCCGGGTGGAGAGGAAGACGTACGGAGTGGGGTCCTGCGGATCCGTGATCTCCACCCGCACCGCCGTCCCCACATAGCTGCGCAGCAGCATGAACGCCCGCGCGTCCGCCTTGTGCGTCCGCCAGGCGCGCGCCTCCTCGGCGTCCAGCACCTCGGGCTCCCCGAGCGCGGAGAGCGGAATGCGGGCGTCACCCGCCACCAGCGCCCCGGCCACCACCCGGATCCGTACGGAGCCGTAACTGCTCACCGCCGCCGCGGCGGCCGCCGTACCGCCGACCAGCCCGGCGAGCAGCGGCAGGGTGCCGAGCGGCAGAAGCATCAGCGCACAGGCGACACCGACCCCGAAGGCGATGAACCACCAGGAACGGGGCGCGGTGAGACGTTCGTCGAAGGGCGGTGCGGAAGGCTGCATGGAACCAAGCTTGGCACGGCGCGACCGGCGTACTGCCGCGCGGGTAAGGTCTGCGCCTGTGAGTGGAACATCAGCAGCTCTGACACCCCCGGCCGACGCCGTCGCCCCGGTCCGGCACCCGGACGCCCCCGCCCCCGGGGAGCTCCTCGGCGCGCACTACGAGCACTGCTTCGGCTGCGGCGGCGGACAGCCGCACGGCCTGCACCTGATGGCGCGGGCCGGCGAGGGCGTGAGCGTGACCGCCGAGTTCACCGTCAAGGCGGCCCATCAGGGCGCCCCGGGCCTCGCCCACGGCGGCGTCCTCGCCACCGCGCTGGACGAGACCCTCGGCTCGCTGAACTGGCTGCTGCGCACGATCGCGGTGACCGGACGGCTGGAGACCGACTTCATGCGGCCCGTCCCGGTGGACACCGTGCTGCACCTCGACGCCCGCATCACCGCCGTGCACGGCCGCAAGATCTACTCCACGGCCACCGGCCGGATCGGCGGCCCCGAGGGCCCCGTCGCGGTCCGGGCCGACGCGCTGTTCATCGAGGTGAAGGTGGACCACTTCATCGACAACGGGCGGCCCGCCGAGATCCAGGCGGCCATGGCCGACCCGGACCAGGTCAAGCGTGCCCGAGCCTTCGAGGTGAACCCCTGATGCGCAGCCCCGTCGACGTACTGATCCGCCTGCTCGACCCGGACGTGCCGATTCCGGCGTACGGACACCCGGGGGACGCCGGGGCCGACCTGGTGACCACCGAGGCCGTCGAACTCGCCCCGGGCGAGCGCGCCGTCCTGCCCACCGGGGTTTCCATCGCCCTCCCCGACGGGTACGCCGCCTTCGTGCACCCCCGCTCGGGCCTCGCGGCCCGCTGCGGAGTGGCCCTCGTGAATGCCCCAGGGACGGTGGATGCCGGGTACCGTGGGGAGATCAAGGTGATCGTGGTCAACCTCGATCCGCGCGAGAGCGTGCGGTTCGAACGGTTCGACCGGATTGCCCAACTGGTCGTCCAGCAGGTCGAGAAGGTGCGCTTCCACGAGGTGGCGGAACTTCCCGGCTCGGCGCGGGCCGAAGGGGGCTTCGGGTCCACCGGCGGCCACGCGTCGGTGGACGTCGCCGAGGGCGGGATCACCCACGGTGGGAACAGCTACGCTTCGGTCGTATCCGACCGGGAAGGACAGTGACGTGTTCGGACGTCGCAAGAAGAGTGGTTCCGCCGAGGACGCGGCGGACGAGGTGCGCGAGGCCGAGC
The DNA here is from genome assembly GCF_040703535.1 of Streptomyces sp. NPDC007346. Taxonomy (NCBI): domain Bacteria; kingdom Bacillati; phylum Actinomycetota; class Actinomycetes; order Kitasatosporales; family Streptomycetaceae; genus Streptomyces; species Streptomyces sp. NPDC007346. The sequence goes on along the minus strand of NZ_JBEYKR010000104.1, from coordinate 781 downwards.
AGGTCGCCGACGAGAGCGCCGACGGGGACGCGCCGAGCGCCCGTCGGACGAATCTCCCGCCGGCCCCCCGGCCGGACGGGCCCTGGGACAGCACCGAGGTCTCCCAGCCCGGCGAGGGCCGGGTCGACCTGGGCGGCATCTTCGTGCCCGGGGTCGAGGGCATGGAGCTGCGCGTGGAGGTGGCCGGGGACGCGATCGTCGCCGCCACCGTCGTGCTCCGCGACAGCGCGGTCCAGCTCCAGGCCTTCGCCGCCCCCAAGCGGGAGGGCATCTGGGGCGAGGTCCGCGAGGAGATCGCCTCTGGCATCACCCAGCAGGGCGGCATCATCGACGAGGTCGAGGGCCCGCTGGGCTGGGAGCTGCGCGCGCAGGTCCCCGTACAGCTCCCGGACGGCACCAACGGTGTCCAGCTGGTGCGTTTCATCGGCGTCGACGGCCCCCGCTGGTTCCTGCGCGGTGTCATCTCCGGCCAGGGCGCCGTCCAGCCGGAGGCCGCGGGGCTGCTGGAGACGATCTTCCGGGACACCGTGGTGGTCCGCGGGGACGCCCCGATGGCCCCCCGTGACCCGATCGTCCTCAAGCTCCCCAACGACGCCCAGATGGTGCCCGAGGGTGTCCAGCAGGACGAGCAGGAGGGCTCGAAGTTCTCCGGTGGCATGGGCCAGCTCCAGCGCGGACCGGAGATCACCGAGGTCCGCTAGCGGTACGCAACTGCCGATGTACGCGCTGCTCGAATCGTTGTACGTGATTGCAGCTGACTATTACCTGGAGTGGTACATCG
>NZ_JBEYKR010000103.1:0-26094 GCF_040703535.1 Streptomyces sp. NPDC007346 | reverse complement strand
CGAAGCGCGCCAGTTCGCGGGCGGCCGGCAGGGTCAGGCTGGCAATCGCGCCCTTGGAGGCAGCGTAGGCCGCCTGGCCGATCTGCCCGTCACCGTGACCGGAATCGAACCGGTGTAACTCGAGTTGCAGTCGAGCCCCTGAGCCTCTCGGGCACACGGCCAAGCGTTTGCTGCTTCGTGATCGACGTTAGGGGGTGCGGGGAGCGGGCGACAAGGGAAAGGGCCGGTACGCAATACGACTGCCACACGCCGTTCACGCCCGGCCCTCCGGCCTACGACCAAGGGACGAACGCGACCGGGCACAGCGACAGGGCCCAAACCGCCCCACGCCCCTTACTCTGGGGCCATGACCGCCCCCGAACAGCGTGACGGCACCGATGCCGCGCGCCCCGCACCGACCGATCCGCCGCACGACCTGCCGGGCGGCCCCACCGACCCGGCGACCGGACTGCCGGCCGACCTTCCCACCGGCCTGAAGACCGGCATACCCGACGACGTACGGCCCGGCATGCCGGACGCCCTGCCCGGCGATCTGACCGGGGCGGTCGCGGGGGCGGCCGCCGAGGGCGTGCTCGGGCGCACCTACCGGGCGCTGAGCATCGGCATCGTCTCCGTGGTGTTCCTCATCGCGTTCGAGGCGACGGCGGTCGGTACGGCGATGCCGGTCGCCGCCCGCGAGCTGCACGGCATCCCGCTCTACGCGTTCGCCTTCTCCGCGTACTTCACCACCAGCCTCTTCGCCATGGTGCTCTCCGGCCAGTGGGCCGACCGGCGCGGACCGCTCCAGCCGCTCGCCACCGGGATCACCGCCTTCGGGGTCGGCCTGCTGCTCTCCGGGGCGGCCGGCTCCATGTGGGTCTTCATCGCGGGCCGGGCGGTCCAGGGGCTCGGCGGCGGGCTGGTGATCGTCGCCCTGTACGTGGTGATCGGGCGGGCCTACCCCGAACGCATCCGGCCCGCCATCATGGCCGCCTTCGCCGCGAGCTGGGTGATCCCGTCCGTGGTCGGGCCGCTGGCCGCCGGCACGGTGACCGAGCACCTCGGCTGGCGCTGGGTCTTCGTCGGCATCCCCGCCCTCATCGTGATCCCGCTGGCCCTGGCCCTCCCCGCGATCCGCCGGATGGCCTCGGGCCCGGCGGACCCGGACGCGCCGGCGCAGCCGTACGACCGCCGCCGCATCCGCCTCGCGCTGGGGATCTCGGCGGGGGCCGGGCTGCTCCAGTACGCGGGCCAGGAGCTGAACTGGCTCGCGCTGCTCCCGGCCGCCGCGGGCGTCGCCCTGCTGGTGCCCGCCGTACGGGGCCTGCTGCCCACCGGGACCGTACGGGCGGCGCGCGGGCTGCCGTCGGTGATCCTGCTGCGCGGGGTCGCGGCCGGTTCGTTCATCGCCGCCGAGTCCTTTGTCCCGCTGATGCTGGTGACCCAGCGCGGCCTGACCCCGACCATGGCGGGCCTCTCCCTGGCGGTGGGCGGCGCGACCTGGGCGCTCGGCTCGTTCGTCCAGTCCCGGCCGCGCCTGGAGCCGCACCGGGAGCGGCTGATGGTGAGCGGGATGGTGCTGGTGGCGGCCTCGATCGCGGTGGCCCCCACCGTGCTGATCCAGGCGGTCCCGGTCTGGATCGTCGCCGTGGCCTGGGCCTTCGGCTGCTTCGGCATGGGCATGGTGATCGCCTCCACCAGCGTGCTGCTGCTGAAGCTGTCGGCCCCGGAGGAGGCGGGCTCCAACTCCGCCGCCCTCCAGATCTCCGACGGCCTCTCCAACGTCCTGCTGCTGGCCATGGGCGGCGCCGCCTTCGCGGCCCTCGGCGGCAAGGCCCTGGGCGCGGCGGCGCACGGCACGGCGGGCGGTGCGGCCCAGGGCTCGCACCCGGCGGCGTTCGCGGCGGTGTTCCTGCCGATGGCGGTGGTCGCGGTGGCGGGGGCGTGGGTGGCTACGCGGGTGCGGGAGAAGTAGCGGTACCGCGTGGTACCACCCGGTACCATGGACCCATGGCTGGTCTGAATCTGCGGTTCACCGAAGAAGAGCTGGACTCCCTGCGATCCCGTGCCGAGGCCGAGGGCAAAAGCATGCAGGCATTCGCCCACGACGCGGTGATCACTGCCATAAACGAGCACTCGCGGCTCTTCAACGAGGCCGCGGACCACGTTCTGAAAGCGAGTGAGGAGCTCAACCGGAGGCTCGCCTGATGCAGTACCTGACCCTGCCCGAGCTGTTGAACCTGGCTGAGCGGCTCGGCGCTGCGGAGGTGCGCGACTACGGGCTGTTGGAGTCCGCCCTGGCAAGACCGCAGGCGAGCGTGTTCGGCCAGGACGCGTATCCGGACGTCTGGCAGAAGGCCGCGGCCTTGATGGAGTCCCTCGCACGCAACCATGCGCTGGTGGACGGGAACAAGCGCATCGCGTGGTACGCGACCTGGGTCTTCCTTCACATGAACGGCCATCCGCTCGACCCGATCTTCGACGTCGACGAAGCGGAGCGGTTCGTGCTGGCTGTGTGCCAGGGCGCCCTGGACATGCCCAAGATCGCCGAACAGTTGCCGGGGTTCGCCCGGTAGCCGTATCTGTGAAGAGGGTCTCAACGGACTCGGACCGCGACTCGTTCGTACGGGTTCTCAGCCGGGCCCCCGGTAGGGTGGCCCGGTTGTCGTATCGCGGGCCGGGTCCCATCGGGCCGGGCGCGGTGCGGACAGCGATCCACGTACCCGAGCGCCCCGAACCGGAGACCGTGACTACTACCACCGCCTCCCACCACCTCTCACCCGCCTTTCCCGGCCGCGCCCCCTGGGGCACCGCCGGCAAGCTGCGAGCCTGGCAGCAGGGGGCCATGGAGAGGTACGTCCAGGAGCAGCCGCGCGACTTCCTCGCCGTCGCGACGCCCGGCGCGGGCAAGACCACGTTCGCGCTGACCCTCGCGTCGTGGCTGCTGCACCACCATGTCGTCCAGCAGGTGACCGTGGTCGCCCCGACCGAGCACCTCAAGAAGCAGTGGGCGGAGGCAGCCGCCCGGATAGGCATCAAGCTCGACCCGGAGTACAGCGCCGGCCCGCTGAGCAAGGAGTACCACGGCGTCGCCGTCACCTACGCGGGTGTCGGCGTCCGCCCGATGCTGCACCGCAACCGCTGCGAGCAGCGCAAGACGCTCGTGATCCTGGACGAGATCCACCACGCCGGTGACTCGAAGTCCTGGGGCGAGGCCTGCCAGGAGGCGTTCGACCCGGCGACCCGGCGGCTCGCCCTGACCGGTACGCCGTTCCGGTCGGACACCAACCCGATCCCGTTCGTCCAGTACGAGGAGGGCAACGACGGCATCCGCCGCTCCTCCGCCGACTACACCTACGGCTACGGCAACGCGCTCGCCGACGGCGTGGTCCGCCCCGTGATCTTCCTCAGCTACAGCGGCAACATGCGCTGGCGCACCAAGGCCGGGGACGAGATCGCGGCCCGGCTCGGCGAGCCGATGACCAAGGACGCCATCGGCCAGGCCTGGCGCACCGCGCTCGCGCCCACCGGCGAGTGGATCCCCAACGTGCTGAGCGCCGCCGACAAGCGGCTCACCGAGGTCCGCAAGGGCATCCCGGACGCGGGCGGGCTCGTCATCGCGACGGACCAGGACTCGGCGCGCGCGTACGCCAAGATCCTGAAGAAGGTGACCGGCGAGAGCCCGACCGTGGTCCTCTCCGACGAGAAGGCGGCCTCGAAGAGGATCGACAAGTTCAGCGCGGACGAGTCGCGCTGGATGGTCGCGGTCCGCATGGTGTCCGAGGGCGTGGACGTGCCGCGCCTGGCGGTCGGGGTGTACGCGACCACCATCTCGACGCCCCTCTTCTTCGCCCAGGCCGTCGGCCGCTTCGTGCGCTCCCGCAGGCGCGGTGAGACGGCCTCCGTCTTCGTACCGACGATCCCGATGCTCCTCGACTTCGCCAACGAGATGGAGGTCGAGCGGGACCACGTCCTCGACAAGCCGAAGAAGGGCGGCGACGAGGAGAACCCGTTCTCCGAGGAGGACAAGCTCCTCGCCGACGCCGAGCGGCTGGAGGACGAGGAGACCGAGGAGCAACTGCCCTTCGAGGCGCTGGAGTCCGACGCGGTCTTCGACCGGGTGCTGTACGACGGCGCCGAGTTCGGCATGCAGGCCCACCCCGGCAGCGAGGAGGAGCAGGACTACCTCGGCATCCCCGGCCTCCTGGAGCCGGACCAGGTGCAGCTCCTCCTCCAGAAGCGCCAGAGCCGCCAGATCGCGCACAGCCGCCAGAAGCCGGCCCAGGAGGCCGACCTCCTGGAGAAGCCGGCCGACGCCCGCCCGGTGGTCACGCACAAGCAGCTGCTGAGCCTGCGCAAGCAGCTCAACACGATGGTCTCCGCCTACACCCACCAGAGCGGCAAGCCCCACGGCGTGATCCACACCGAACTGCGCCGCGTCTGCGGCGGCCCCCCGAGCGCCGAGGCGACGGCCCACCAGATCCAGCAGCGGATCGCCAAGGTCCAGGAGTGGGCGACCCGGATGACGTGACGGGTGCCGTGCCCCGCCGCCCTCCTGCCCTCCGTGCGGCTCGTTCCGGTCCATCCGGGACGGGCCGCACGCCCGTTTCCGGCCACGCGGAACCGCCCGGCCGGAAAATTGTGCACCCTTCGATTCACGGTCGGTTAACGCCAGTTCACACGCCGCACACAAAGGGTCGCGGCCACGTCTGCCGACCAGGACGCGCGTAGATGTTCGCGTTTCGGACGCCACCGCGCTGACCGGCGGTTATGTCGTACGGTCGGGACCACGCCCGATGGAGCGCCCGGATTCTGGACGAGGGCTTCCGCTGAGCGGACTGGCTCGCTACTGTCCCCGCCATATGAACGCCCCGTGGCAGAGCCGCCGCGGAGCGCAGCCGGTGCCTTGGCCAGACCGGCGGCCTCTCCGTGCGTCGCCGCTGGGACCGGCGTCGCAACCGCCGGAGCAGGGCCGTCGTCGCTCACCCGAAGAGGAGAGGGCGTCGTGACCGCGGAGACTTCCCAGACGCTCGACCGAGGACTGCGCGTCCTCAAACTGCTCGCCGATACCGACCACGGCCTGACCGTCACCGAGTTGTCCAACAAACTCGGTGTCAACCGGACCGTCGTCTACCGGCTGCTCGCCACCCTGGAGCAACACGCCCTGGTCCGCCGCGATCTGGGCGGCCGCGCCCGGGTCGGACTCGGCGTACTGCGCCTGGGCCGCCAGGTGCACCCCCTCGTCCGGGAGGCCGCGCTGCCCGCGCTGCGCTCCCTGGCCGAGGACATAGGGGCCACCGCCCATCTCACGCTCGTCGACGGCAGCGACGCCCTCGCGGTCGCCGTCGTCGAGCCCACCTGGACCGATTACCACGTGGCCTACCGGGCGGGCTTCCGGCACCCGCTGGACCGCGGTGCCGCGGGGCGGGCCATCCTGTCCGCCCGCCGGCACACGACGGCGGGGCATCCCGGCTACACCCTCACCCACGGCGAGCTCGAAGCCGGTGCCAGCGGGGCGGCCGCGCCCCTGGTCGGGGTGTCGGGGGTGGAGGGGAGCGTCGGTGTGGTCATGCTCGCCGACGCCGTGCCGGAGCGGGTCGGGCCCCGGGTGCTCGACGCCGCCCAGGAAGTGGCGGACGCCCTGAGGTAGGGGCGGGGCCGGGGGTGGGGGAGCGCGACGAGGTGTACGCCTGGCGCGTTCCCCCCTCCGGTCCTGCGGCGCGGGGACAGCGGGAACGGCGGGCGGGACAGCGGGACCGGCGGGCGGGGCAGCGGGGCCGGGGGCGTACGCCTGGCGCGTTCCCGTCGGTGCGTGGCGGTTAGATTGGACGCGTGCTCACTCGTCTCTCGCGCCCCCGCGCCCTCGCCCTCTGCACGCTGCCCGTCCTCGCCCTGTTCGGTACGGCGGCCTTCGCGCCGCTCCCGTTCACCGTGGCGCAGCCCGGGGTGACCGCTGACGTGCTCGGCAAGGACCGCGGCAGGCCGGTGATCACCATCACCGGCGCTCGGACCCGGCCCACCGAGGGCCAGCTGCGGATGACGACGATCGTCGCCACCGGGCCCAAGGCGGACATCCGGGTCGGCGACGTGCTGGACGGCTGGTTCCGTACGGACCGGGCGGTCATGCCCCGGGACTCCGTCTACCCGACCGGCGGCTCCGAGCAGGAGATCGAGCAGCACAACCTGAACGACATGAAGGAGTCCCAGAACGTCGCCGTCGACGCGGCCCTGAACCACCTGGACCGCGAGGCCGGCTCGATGCGGGTGACCGTGGACCTCGGTGACATCGGCGGGCCCAGCGCCGGACTCCTCCTCTCCCTCGGCATCATCGACAAGCTCGACGGCGACGGCCAGGGCGGCGATCTCACCGGCGGCCGCACCATCGCCGGTACGGGGACGATCAGCGCGGACGGCAAGGTCGGCGCGGTCGGCGGGGTCTCGATGAAGACCCAGGCCGCCCACCGCGACGGGGCCACCGTCTTCCTCGTCCCGAAGGCCGAGTGCCGCGAGGCGGAGGCCGAGCGGCCCGACGGGCTGCGGCTGATCCCCGTCACGACGCTCGGCGGCGCGGTGGACGCGCTCCAGGCGCTGGAGCACGGCGGGAAGGTGCCGAGCTGTTAGCCGGTGGTCCGGGACGGTGCTGAGCAGCCAGGAGGTGAGGTGCCGGCTGCTAGTCGGTGGTCTTCGTGGTCTTCGCCGGTACGGCGGACTCCTGGCCCGCGTCCGCCGGCGCCCTCCCCTCTGCCGCCCCGTCCGCCGGCGCCCTGTCCTCTGGCGCCCCGCCCTCGGCCGCCCCCTCCTCCGCCGGCCTCTCCATCGTCCGCCACGACGGGAACACCAGCGGGCTCAGCGTCGCCAGGAGGTACACCCCGCCCATCGCCAGCAGCGCCCCCGACGAGCCCAGGCCCTCCACCAGCAGCCCGGCCGCCAGCCCGCCCAGTGGCATCGCGAACTCGCAGCCGGCGGTCAGCGCCCCCGAGACCCGGCTGCGGAGCCGGTCCGGCACGCGCTCGTAGAGCACCGTCGTCAGGATCGGGTTCAGCACACCTCCCGCGATCCCGCCCAGCAGCATGGTCACCGCCAGCGGCAGCGTCGTCCCCGTCACCGCCGCGACGAGGAACCGCGGGGCGCCGCACAGGATCACGCACACCGTGAACACCGCCCGCCGCGGGAAGCGGTGGCCCACCGCCCCGTACAGCAGCGCCCCCGTCAGGCCGCCCGCCCCGAACAGCGCGGTGAGCAGCCCGATGTCCCTGGCCCCGCCCAGCTCGGCCTCGGCGTGCACCGGGAGCAGGACGGCGTGCCAGCCCTGGTCGGCGCCGTTCATGAACATCACCATGACCACGACCGACAGCAGCAGCCGGGTGGACAGCAAGTAGCCGTAGCCCTCGCGGAGTTCGGTGCCGTACGTGCGCAGCGAGACGGGCGCCTGGGCCTTGCGCGGTTCGGCCGAGCCCACTCCCCGTACGCCGACGGCGATCAGCAGGGCGGAGAGCCCGAACGTCGCGGCGTCCAGCAGCAGTACGGTCTCCGAGCCGGCGAAGGCGATGAGTATCCCGGCCAGCGCCGCCCCGACCATCCTGGCCCCGCGTGAGACCGCGTCGAAGAGGCTGGCGGCGCGGGGGAGTGTGGTGCCCGCGTGCTCCGCGAGGTCGGGGATGAGGACGTACCGGGCGGTGTTGCCCGGGGTGTGGGCGAACCCGTTCAGCGCCATCAGCGCGCAGAGCATCCAGAATTCGAGGGCGTCCGCCCGGTGCAGCAGCGGGATCGCGGCGATGGCGAGGCCGCAGACCGTGTCCGAGGCGATGGCGACCCGGCGGCGGCCGATCCGGTCGATGAACGGCCCGCCGATCAGCGCGGCGACGACGATCGGCAGGGTGGCGCAGAAGGCGACGAGCCCGGCCCGCCCGGCGCTGCCGGTGGTCTCCAGGACGAACCAGGGAACACCGATCAGGGTGAGTGAAGTCCCGGCCGTGGATATGGAGTTGGCCGCGAGCGTGGCGGCGAGCGGTGTGCGGTGACGCATGGCTGTGCTCCCCCCGGAGGTGGTCGGCTAGGCCGTACGGAACGGCCGGGCGCAGGTCGCCGTCGGCCCGTTCCGTGCCAGCCGGAGACCGACCTTGACCAGCGTCCAGCCGATCCGGGCCCGCAGGCGGGGGCGTTCGGTGCGGAACTCCGATGCCGCGCGCCGGAGTTCGGCGGACCGGTCGGCGTGCAGGGCGAGGTGGATGTCGGCGTGCGTGTCGGCGTGCATGGGTAAGTCCCCTCTGGCCGTGGGTCGTAGGAGTGCGCTGCTCATTCGGAGGGGCGGGGGAAGACGTGCAGGTGGGTCCGTACGACCGCTGAGCCTTCGGCGTCCTCCGGGACGCGGTCCCGGTAGCCCTCCACGACGTCGTGGAGCTTCATCGCCAGCTCCTGTGCCAGCTCGGGGGTGAGGCGGAGCTTGTAGTCGCTCATGTCCCAGACCCGCTGCCACTCCCGCGGCCACTCGTCCATCGTGCCGAGCCAGGTGCTCAGCTCCCGGGCGTGGGAGGTCGCCGTCTCGTGCAGGACGACGCCGATGGCCCCGCGTACCTCCGGGTCGGCGTGTGTCCGGAACTCCGAAGTCTCGAACGTCGTCCCCTCGTGCACCGCCCGCCACCAGCGCTCACGGCCCTTGCCCAGTTCCGGGGCGTCCTCGACCAGCCCGGATTCGGCCAGTTGGCGCAGGTGGTAGCTGGTCGCGCCGCTGGACTCCGCCAGCCGTTCGCCGAGCCCGGAGGCGGTGGCGGGGCCGAACTCCCGCAGGGCGTTGAGGAGCCGGATCCGCAGCGGGTGCGCGAGGGTGCGCAGCGTACGGGCGTTGATGGTGTGGATGTTCCGGTCACCGGCGGGGGATGGGGTGGGGGCCGCGGCGGGGGAGCGCCGGCCGGACTCGTTCTCCGTCATGCTCCGACCGTAGGTGTGCAAAGGGTTCTTTGCAAGCCGTTTTTTGCATCGACCCCTTTGCAACCTTGTCTCTGCAACTCGCGGCGCCTGCCCCGCCCGCCCCTCACCCCTCCTTGATGAACCCCTCCGCCACCAGCCACTCCTTCGCCACCTCGTGCGGGTCCTCGCCGTCCACGTCCACCTTGGCGTTCAGCACCTGGGCGACCTCGGTCGTCAGCTTCCGGCTGACCGGGTCCAGCAGGTCCGCGATCTCCGGGTACTTCTCGTAGGTCGCCCGGTGGATGACGGGGGCCGCGTTGTAGTTGGGGAAGAAGTGCTTGTCGTCCTCCAGCACCTCCAGGTCCATGGCCTTGATCCGGCCGTCGGTGGTGAACACCTCGCCCAGCAGGCAGGAGCCGGACTTGGAGACCTGGGTGTAGATGATCCCGGCGTCCATCTTCCGGATGTCGGCGGCCGGGATCTTCATCCCGTACCGCCTCTCCATGCCGGTCAGCCCGTCGTCGCGGGAGGCGAACTCGTTCTCCACGCAGATCGTCACCGCGCCCGGGTCCGACTTCGTCAGGGCCGCCACGTCCGAGAGGGTCCTGAGCCGGTACCGGGCGTTGTTCTTCTTGCTGATGGCCAGGGCGTAGGTGTTGTCGAGGGTGGACTGCGGCAGCCAGACCACCCCGTTGCCCCGGTCCTCGTCCCGGACCGCCTCCCACTGCTTCTGCGGGGCGACGATCGGCTCCTCGTGGCCGAGGTAGGTGATCCAGGCGGTGCCCGTGTACTCGTACATCGCGTCGGCGTCACCGTTGACGACCGCCTCGCGCGCGCTGATCGAGCCCGGCAGGTTCGTCCGGTCCAGGACCTCCGCCCCGGCCGCCTTGAAGACCAGGCCGATCATCTGGCCGAGGACGATGTTCTCGCTGAAGTTCTTCGAGGTCACCGTCAGGGAGGCGCCCTGGAGCGGCCTGCCCCGGCCGACCGACCCCGGTGACACCTCGTCCGCCATCGGCGAACCGCTCTTCAGCCCGCACCCGCCCAGCAGCAGGGCCAGGGACAGGGCGACCCCGCCGCCCAGGAGGGACCGGCGCCGCACACCGTACGTACCCATCACCGCTCCTCCAGCCCGCGCGGCGTCAGCACCAGCTCGGCCAGCGAGGCCAGCCAGTCCACCAGCAGCGCCAGCACGACCGTCAGCACCGACCCGATGACCAGCACCGGCATCCGCTGCGTCTGGATCCCCGAGGTGATCAGGTCGCCGAGCCCGCCGCCCCCGCCGAACGTGGCCAGCGTCGCCGTACCGACGTTCAGGACGAGTGCCGTACGGACGCCCGCGAGGATCAGCGGCACCGCGAGCGGCAGCTCCACCTTCAACAGGACGCCCCGCCCGGACATCCCCATCCCGCGCGCCGCCTCGATCATGTTCGGCTCGATCGCCCGCAGCCCCGCCACCGTGTTGGAGAGCACCGGCAGCACCGCGTAGATCACGATGCCGATGATCGCGGTCCGCGGGCCGATGCCCAGCCAGATCACCAGCAGGGCCAGCAGGCCGATCGCCGGGGTCGCCTGGCCGATGTTGGCCAGCGCCGTGAACACGGGGGCCGCCCTCCGCAGCCGCCGCCGGGTCAGCGCGATGCCCAGCGGGATCGCGATGATCAGCACCCAGAAGGTGGAGATCGCCGTCAGCCGCACGTGCTGCCACCAGCGCAGCTGTACGTTCCCGCCGGAGAGCGAGTTCTCCGCGATGGAGTCCAGGTGGATGCTGGTGATCCACACGTAGGTGATGACCAGGATGACCGCCAGCACCAGCGGCAGGACGACCAGTTTGCGCCAGGTGATCCGGCGCGCCGGGGCGGCCGGGGCGGGGGACGGGTCGCTCTCCTCGTCGTGGAACGCGTGGCCCTTGACGTCGTGCTCGCCCGGCGGCCGGGTGGGGGTGGTGGGCGGCCCCTTGCCGGGGCCGGCCGGATGGCTGGGGCTCATACTCCGCCGCCACCCCCCTCCAGCTCCTGCTCGGTCCGGTGGACGCGCAGCTCCTCCAGCTCGTGCTGGTGCTCCATGGCGGTCAGCCGGTCGGCCTCCAGCAGCTCCTGCACGTTGTCCATCAGCGTCTTCATGTCGACGACGCCGATGAACTCGCCGCGCCGCCCGGTCACCGCGACCCGCCCCCCGCTGTCGGTCAGCACCGCCTCCAGCGCGTCGTGCAGCGTGGCGTCCCGGGTCACCGTGTCGTGCACCAGCTGCCCGGCCCGCGCCAGCGAACCGCGCGCCCGCATCAGGTCACCGCGGCGCAGCCACTTGTACGGGCGGTTCCTCCGGTCCAGCATCAGCAGCTCGTTGTGCGGGCCGTTGCGCAGCTTGTTGAAGATCGTCTGGAGCGGGTCCTCGACCGTCACCGTCGGGAAGTCCGCGATGCCCACATCCCGTACGCGGGTCAGGTTCAGCCGCTTGAGGGCCGCGCCCGCCCCGACGAAGCCGGAGACGAAGTCGTCCGTCGGGTTGGTGAGGATCGCCTCGGGGGTGTCGAACTGCGCGATGTGCGACCGCTCCCGCAGCACCGCGATCCGGTCGCCGAGCTTGATCGCCTCGTCGAAGTCGTGGGTGACGAACACGATCGTCTTGTGCAGCTCGTGCTGGAGCCGGATCAGTTCGTCCTGGAGGTGGTCGCGGGTGATCGGGTCGACCGCCCCGAACGGCTCGTCCATCAGGAGTACGGGAGGGTCGGCGGCCAGGGCCCGTGCCACGCCCACGCGCTGCTGCTGGCCTCCGGAGAGCTGGCGCGGATAGCGGCCGTGGAACTCGCGCGGGTCCAGGCCCACCAGGTCGAGCATCTCCTCCACCCGGTCCTTCACCCGCGACTTCGACCAGCCGGTCATCTTCGGGACCAGCGCGATGTTCTCCGCGACCGTCATGTGCGGGAAGAGGCCGGAGGACTGGATGGCGTACCCGATCTTGCGGCGCAGCTTCACCGGGTCGATGTCGGTGACGTCCTCGTCGCCGATCCTGATCCGGCCCGAGGTGGGCTCGATCAGCCGGTTGATCATCTTCAGCGTGGTGGACTTCCCGCAGCCGGACGGGCCGACGAAGATCACGGTCTCGCCCGCCCTGATCTCCATCGAGACGTTGTCGACGGCCGGATTCGGGTTGCCCGGGTACTTCTTGGTCAGGTTCTCCAGCTGGATCGTGGCCCCGGAGGTGGCGGTGGTCCCGCCCGCCGTGACGGTCTCGGTCTCGGCCTCAGGCACGGATCCCCCTCGGGATGGTCAGCCGCCCCAGCAGGACGTACGCGGCGTCGAAGAGCAGGGCGAGTACGACGATGCCGAGCGTGCCCGCCAGGACCTGGTTGATCGCGTTGGCGCTGCCCAGCGAGGCGATGCCCCGGAAGATCTCGTTGCCGAGGCCGGGCCCGGAGGCGTACGCGGCGATGGCGGCGATGCCCATCAGCATCTGCGTGGAGACCCGGATGCCGGTCAGGATCGGCGGCCAGGCGAGCGGCAGCTCCACCCGGCAGAGCCGCGCCGGCCGGGACATCCCGATGCCCGTCGCCGCGTCGACCAGCGCCGGGTCGACGCCCCGCAGCCCCACGATGGAGTTCCGGACGATGGGCAGCAGCCCGTACAGCGTCAGGGTGATCACGGTCGGCGCGACGCCGAGCCCGACCAGCGGGATCAGCAGGCCGATCGCGGCGAGCGAGGGGATGGTGAGGACCGTCGAGGTGGAGGTGATGGCCAGCGAGCCGCCCCAGCCGCTGCGGTAGCTCACCACGCCGATCGCCACGCCCAGCACGGTGGCGATGACCATGCACTGGAAGACCGCGCTGACGTGCTGGAACGCGTCCGTGAGCAGCTGCTGGTGGCGGGTGCTCAGATACTCCCAGAAGCTCACACGGCACTCCTTCGGCTCGGACGGCGCTCGGGCTTCCCCGAACTACCCTGCCCGGATTTCCCCGGCTCAGACGGTGTCCTGGGCCGCCTGTTCCACCAGGGGGATGATCCGCAGCGGAACCGGGTTCTCCATGACGATCGCCGTGGAGGCCCGAACGATGCCATCACATCCGACAACCCGGTCGATCACCCGCTGGAGATCGGCGTTGGAACGGGCCACCAGCCGGCAGAACATGTCCCCGTGCCCGGTGGTGGTGTGCAGCTCCAGCACCTCCGGTACGCCGCCCAAGTACGCCCGTACGTCGGCCCCTTGGCCCTGCTTGATCTCCAGCGTCGCGAACGCGGTGACCGGGTAGCCGAGCGCCGCCGGATCCACGTCCGGGCCGAACCCGCGGATGACGCCATTCGACTGAAGCCGGTCCAGCCGCGCCTGCACGGTCCCGCGCGCCACGCCGAGCCGCCGCGATGCTTCGAGGACTCCGATACGCGGCTCACGCGCGAGCAGCACGATGAGCCGGCCGTCCAGATGATCGATCGCCATGAGCCTGCTTTCAGTGGTCAGCCTGTACAGATAGTCCGGCCATCATGGCGATCCACTGCACACATTGACCAGTGAATACGCGAACTATTGCGCACCTTGCGATACGGGGAGAGCCTTCGAACATGACTGAGACTCTGCACACCAGCCCTGACACCGCCGCGCAGGCCGACCGCTTCCCGGTCAAGGGAATGGACGCGGTCGTCTTCGCCGTGGGCAACGCCAAGCAGGCCGCGCACTACTACTCGACCGCCTTCGGCATGAAGCTCGTGGCCTACTCCGGACCGGAGAACGGCAGCCGCGAGACCGCGAGTTACGTCCTGACCAACGGCGCCGCCCGCTTCGTCTTCACCTCGGTGATCAAGGCGTCCACCGAGTGGGGCACCTTCCTCTCCGAGCACGTCGCCGAGCACGGCGACGGTGTCGTCGACCTCGCCATCGAGGTCCCGGACGCCCGTGCCGCCTACGCGTACGCCGTCGAGCACGGCGCCCGTGGCATCACCGAGCCGCACGAGGTCAAGGACGAGCACGGCACCGTCGTCCTCGCCGCCATCGCCACGTACGGCAAGACCCGCCACACGCTGGTCGAGCGCTCCGGCTACGACGGCCCCTACCTCCCCGGTTACACCGCCGCCGCTCCGATCGTCGAGCCGCCGGCCAAGCGCACCTTCCAGGCCATCGACCACTGCGTCGGCAACGTCGAGCTGGGCCGGATGAACGAGTGGGTCGGCTTCTACAACAAGGTCATGGGCTTCACCAACATGAAGGAGTTCGTGGGCGACGACATCGCCACCGAGTACTCCGCCCTGATGTCGAAGGTCGTCGCCGACGGCACGCTGAAGGTGAAGTTCCCGATCAACGAGCCGGCCATCGCGAAGAAGAAGTCGCAGATCGACGAGTACCTGGAGTTCTACGGCGGCGCCGGCGTCCAGCACATCGCGCTCGCCACCAACGACATCGTCGCCACGGTCCGCTCGATGCGCGCGGCCGGTGTGCAGTTCCTGGACACCCCCGACTCGTACTACGACACCCTCGGCGAGTGGGCCGGCGAGACCCGGGTGCCGGTCGAGACCCTGCGCGAGCTGAAGATCCTGGTCGACCGGGACGAGGACGGCTACCTGCTCCAGATCTTCACCAAGCCGGTCCAGGACCGCCCGACCGTCTTCTTCGAGATGATCGAGCGCCACGGCTCCATGGGCTTCGGCAAGGGCAACTTCAAGGCCCTCTTCGAGGCGATCGAGCGCGAGCAGGAGAAGCGCGGCAACCTCTGATCCCCGGCGCTTCACGCGGATACGCCACCGCGGCCCGGGGCAGCACCCCGGACCGCGGTGGCGCGGGCCGTTCAGGGCCCCGCGCGCGGGACGTCACGGACTCGTCGACGCGTCCGCCGCACTGCTCGGGGCCGCCTCCCCGGTGGCGGACGGACGCGCGGGGGACGGCGACGGGGAGGCGGACCCCGTCGGCGCGGGAGTCCCGGACCCGGCCTCCCGTTCCGGCTCCCGCTTCGGCTCGGGCTGCGTCTCCGGCTTCGGCTCAGGGGCCGCGGGCGGGGGCGCCGGCCGCATGTCCCCCGGCCCGCCCGGCGGCGGCTCACCGAGCGCCTCCAGCGCCTCCCGGGCCTTCGGCGCGTCCAGCGGCGAGAAGGCCGGGTTGGTGCGCAGCGCCTCCTGAAGGTGGCGGCGGGCCGGACCGTAGTGGCCCAGCTCCCGTTCGATCACGCCCAGGTGGTACACGTACGAGGCGTTCCGCACCCCCGTGTCCACCGCCCGTTGCACGTACTGAAGCCCCTCCTCGGAGTCGCCCGCCCGGTGCAGGGCCCAGCCCAGCGCGTCCGCCACCGCCGCACTGCGGTGCTGCTTCTGCCACTGGCCGCGCAGCAGCTCCACCGCCACCGCCGGGTCCCCGTGGTCGCTCTCGTACCGGGCCCGGACCACCGACTCGTCGACCCCGGCCGCCTTCGCCCGCTCCAGCAGCTCGTCCAGCCTCTCGTACTGGCTCCGCGCGTCGCCGTCGAGCTCCAGGGACGCGTACAGCTCGCCCAGTTCGAGGACGTAGGCCGGGCGTGGGAGCTTGGTGACCGCCCTCTGGTACGCGTCCAGCGCCTCGTCGGTGCGCTCCAGCGCCACCAGCGCCCGCGCCCTGCCCGCCAGGGAGGCGTGGTGGCCCGAGTCCGTGCGCAGCGCCGCGTCGAACTGCGCCACCGCCTCCTCGGGCTCGCCCCGCTCCCAGGCCAGCTCGCCCAGCCGGTGCAGCGCCTCGGCCTTCTCGGCGGGCTCCGTCGCCCGGTCGGCCGCCTCCCGGGCGGTGGCCAGCGCGTCCTCGCGCCAGCCCTGGCCCCGGTAGAGGTCGGCGGTGCGGGCCAGCGCCGGGACGCCCTTGCGCAGCTCGCCGAACTTCTCCGTCGCCTCGGTCGCCGCCTTCCGGTCGCCGAGGCCGGTGTACGCGTCGATGAGGACCGGGTACACGCTCCAGGACTTCGGCCGCTGCTTGCGTACCGTCTCGCCCCACCGCTTCGCCGCGAGGAAGTCCTGCCGCGCGTTGGCCAGCGCCGCCATCCCCACCCACGCCTCCCCGTTCCCGCGATCACCCGGCCGGGCCTCCAGCGAGCGCTTCAGCGCCTCCTCGGCGCGCCCGAAGTACGTGGCGTCCGCCGAGCGCCGCCCCCACTCCACGTACGCCGAACCGAGCGTCGCCCACGACGGCGCGTCGTCCGGGTGGGACTCCACCCACTTCTGCCGGTCCCCGATGAGCGCGGTCAGGTCCGAGAGGGAGGCGGGGGAGCCCGCCGTCGCCGCCGCCTCGGCCCGCTCCACCGGCCCCGGCTCCTTCGCGGCGTCCCGCCCCCGGTCGGGCACGGCCACCAGCGCACCGGCCAGCAGCACACCCGCCGCCACCGCCCCGAACGCGGCCCGGCGCAGCGTGGTCCGCAGGGTGGGAGGGGGCGGCGGTACGGCGGTGGCGCCTTCGGCGGGCATCACGTAGGGGTCGTGCGGGGACGGCTCGGGCGGCCGGCGGGACTCGGGATCCTGCTGGGGCATGACATCCATGGCCATCACTGTGCGTCAGTCATACGAGCACACCGCGCCTTGGGATCGCCGCCGCCGACGGGTTCACACCATTGGCCCCGGGTGTCACGCTTGGATCATGAGCGATCTTCTCGAACGCCTGCGCACGGGCCTTCTCCCCGAGGCCCTGATCACCGACCCGGACGTCACCGCCGCCTACGCCCACGACATGGCGAGCTTCTGCGAGGCCGGCACCCCGGCCGTCGTCGTGCTCCCGCGCACCGTCGAGCAGGTCCAGCACGTCATGCGCACCGCCACCGCGCTGCGCGTCCCGGTCGTCCCGCAGGGCGCCCGCACCGGCCTGTCCGGCGCGGCCAACGCCTCGGACGGCTGCATCGTGCTGTCCCTGGTGAAGATGGACCGCATCCTGGAGATCAGCCCGGTCGACCGGATCGCCGTCGTCGAGCCCGGCGTCGTCAACGCGGTGCTCTCACGCGCGGTGAACGAACACGGCCTCTGCTACCCGCCGGACCCCTCCAGCTGGGAGACCTGCACCATCGGCGGCAACATCGGCACCGCCTCCGGCGGCCTGTGCTGCGTGAAGTACGGGGTCACCGCCGAGTACGTCCTCGGCCTCGACGTCGTCCTGGCCGACGGGCGGCTGCTGACCACCGGCCGCCGTACCGCCAAGGGCGTCGCCGGGTACGACCTCACCCGGCTCTTCGTCGGCTCCGAGGGCAGCCTCGGCGTCGTCGTCAAGGCCGTCCTCGCCCTCCGGCCGCAGCCGCCGCAGCAGCTCGTCCTCGCCGCCGAGTTCCCCTCGGCAGCCACCGCCTGTGACGCTGTGTGCCGGATCATGGAGGGCGGTCACACCCCGTCACTCCTCGAACTGATGGACCGGACGACCGTACGTGCCGTCAACGCACTGGCGTCCATGGGACTGCCCGAGACCACCGAGGCGCTGCTCCTGTGCGCCTTCGACACGCCCGACCCGGCGGCCGACCTCGCCGCCGTCGGAGCGCTGTGCACCGCCGCCGGAGCCACCGAAGTGGTCCCGGCCGACAACCCCGCCGAGTCCGAACTCCTCCTCCAGGCCCGCCGGATGTCGCTCACCGCGCTGGAGACCGTCAGGTCCGCCACGATGATCGACGACGTCTGCGTACCGCGCTCGCGGCTCGGCGCGATGCTGGAGGGCACCGCCGCCATCGCCGAGGAGTACGGCCTGACCATCGGCGTCTGCTCGCACGCGGGCGACGGCAACACCCACCCCGTCGTCTGCTTCGACCACACCGACCCCGACGAGTCCCGCCGCGCCCGCGAGTCCTTCGACGCGATCATGGCGCTCGGTCTGGAGCTGGGCGGGACCATCACCGGCGAACACGGCGTCGGCGTCCTCAAGAAGGAGTGGCTCGCCCGCGAACTGGGCGAGACCGGTATCGAGTTGCAGCGCTCCGTCAAGGCCGCCTTCGACCCGCTCGGCCTCCTCAACCCCGGCAAGCTCTTCTGACCCCCGCCGCCTACGGGGACCCTCACACCTCACCTTCCTGGGACGGCGACTCGTCCGCCGACCACGGGTCGCTCAGCCACAGGTCGTCCGCCGGCAGCGGGGCCAGCAGCTCCGCCAGCGCCTCGTCGATCCCGAGCCGGTCGCTCTCCGTGCCCGGCGGCACGACGCACAGCGTCCGCTCCACCCAGGCGGCCACGGCGGCCGAGGGCACCTCCAGGAGGGCGTTGCCGTCGGGGGAGGTGAGGGCCACACAGATGACGCTGCGCTTGTCGACCTTCGTCGGCCAGATCCGTACGTCCCCGTGCCCGCACGGCCGGAACACCCCCTCCACCAGCAGCTCCCGGGCGAACGTCCAGTGCACGGGCGACTCGGAGCCGATGTGGAAGGCGATGTGCACGGCGTACGGGTCGTCCGTGCGATACGTCAGTCGGGCGGGGACCGGGATGGACCGCTCGAGGGACAGGACCAACTTCAGTTCCAGCTCACGTTCCACGATGCTCATCATGAGACTGCACGACCTTCCGGTGCTCATGGGCCGGTCCCGGTGACCGTCCCGCACAAGGAGAGAGCGCCCTCCCCGTCATCTATTACGCGACTTCCCAAAAAAAACTTCGATCCGCCTCGGAAGTGGTCCCGAACAGGTGGACCGGCCCGGGGGCACGTGGTGGTCTGATAGATGTGGACCCTTGTATGGAGGCCGTCCGCCCTCCCGGCGCCGTACGGCCTGAGGCCTCGAAGAGATACGGGACCCGCTGATGAGCGCGCCAACTCCGGCACCCGGTGACGACAGCCCCCGTGAGGGCTACTACCCCGATCCCTCCATCCCCGGCTACGTCCGGTACTGGAACGGCGCGTCCTGGGTGCCTGGTACGAGCCGGCCCGCGCCCCAGCAGACCGCTCCGGCCGCCGCCCCCGTTCCTGCGCCCGCTCCTGTTCCTGACCCTGCTCCTGCCCCGTCGGCGGGTTCGCAGGCCGCGCAGGTGGAGGGGGCCGGGCCGGTGGTGGAGACCGGGCCGATCTTCTTCGACGAGGAGGAGAGCCTCCCGGCCGGCTCGGGCCGGTCCGCCGCGGAGCACGCCGAGGCCGGGTCCGTCTGGCAGGCGGACTCCGCGCGCCAGACCGGCTTCGGCGGCGAGCGGGACCGCCGGGTCTCGTGGGGCGGCCCGACGCCGGAGCCCGCCGCTGACCCGAGGGCGCCCCTCGCGCAGGACCCGGCCGGCGGTGCGCTGCCGGGGACGCGGGACGAGGGGAGCGGCGGCCGGGTGGTGGGCGCGCGCCCACCGACCGAGGGTACGGTCACCATCCGCGCGGTGGGCCCGCAGAACGTGAGCGGGGCACAGAGCCTGAGGCCCGCTCAGTCCCCCGTACCTCGGGCGCTCCCGGCCCCCGCCGCCACCGCTCAGGCCCTCCCGGCACCGGCGCGACCTGCCCCGGCCTCCGATCCGCAGGAGGCGCCGCAGGGACCGGTCCAGGTCCCCGCCGCCACCCCCTCACCCGCACCGGCCCCCGCCGCCACCCCCGTACCTCCAGCGGCTCCGCACACGCCGCTCACGCCGGGACCCGGCGGCGGTTCGGCGTCCTGGGCGCAGCAGGTCCGCGAACTGGCCCAGCCCGAACCGCACCAGCACCACCAGCAGGCCCCTCAGCATCAGCAGGCGCCTCAGCTCCAGCAGGCCCCTCAGCTCCAGCAGGCCCCTCAGCTCCAGCAGGCCCCTCAGCATCAGCAGGCCCCTCAGCACCAGCAGCAACTCCAGCACCAGCAAGCACTCCAGCAGCAGGCCCCCCATCAGCAGCCCCTCCACCCCCCGCCGCACCAGCACCAGCAGCCCCCCTTCGCGCAGTCCGGGGCGGCGGCCGATCAGCCGGTCGCGCCCTGGAAGCCCCCGGCGGCTGACGACCCCTTCCAGCAGCTCGTCCGCGCCCGGACGGCGGCCAGGCCCGCCGGGCTCGGCAAGCGGTTCGCCGCCCGCCTGGTCGACAACCTGGTGCTCGGCGCGGCCGTCGGCGCGGTGGCCGTCCCCCTGGCCACCCAGGGGCTGGACCACATCGACGGGAAGATCACCGCGGCGAAGCAGACCGGCGAGACCGTCACCGTCTGGCTGCTGGACTCCACCACCGGGACACTTCTGGGGGCCCTGTTCGCCGCCTTCCTCGTCCTCGGCTTCCTCCTGGAGGCGCTGCCCACCGCCAAGTGGGGCCGGACGCTCGGCAAGAAGCTCTTCGGGCTCGACGTACGGGACATCGAGTCCCACGACGCGCCCACGCTGGGGGCGGCCCTGCGCCGCTGGCTCGTCTACGGGGTGCTGGGGCTCCTGGTCATCGGCGTGGTCAACGTGCTCTGGTGCCTGATCGACCGCCCCTGGCGCCAGTGCTGGCACGACAAGGCGGCCCGCACGTTCGTGGCGGGCTGAGCGGCCCCGGGAGGCTGAGCGCGCCCCGGGGAGAACGGGGCCGGGGAGCGGGACCGAGGGAGCGGACTCAAGGGATCAGGCGCAAGGAAGCGGCCCGGGATCGCGCCCCGGAGAACGTGGCCGGGCGGGCGGCGAAGGTGCCGCATAGACTCGTATGCCACCCCGCGTCCCCCGAACGCACCTGAGCCGTTGCGGGCCCCGGTGGCGCGGGATGCACTGCCCCCATGAGCAACGACCAGCCGACGCCCGGCCAGCCGCCCGAGGACGACGATCCGTTCCTCAAGAAGCCGCAGGAGCCCCCGCCGCCGTCAGCGGGTCAGCCCTACGGCAGTGCGCCGCCCCCTCCGCCGCCCCCGCCCCCGCCGAACGACCCGTACGGCGGTGGTGGCGGCTTCGGCGCGCCCGACCCGCTGGCCGGGATGCCGCCGCTCGCCGAGCCGGGCAAGCGGATCCTGGCCCGGCTGATCGACTTCCTCATCATCTCGATCCCGCTGTACCTGATCTCGCTGTTCTGGGGCGGCGCGGTCGACGTCACCTCCGACGACGGCGGCGACGGGTTCGGCGACGCGATCAGCAACTCCTACACCGGCAACCAGTTCCTGTGGTCGCTGATCGGCCTGGTCGTCTATGTCGCCTACGACACGTACTTCACGCACAAGGACGGCCGCACCCCGGGCAAGCGGCTGCTGAAGCTGCGCGTGGCCATGCTCAACGACGGGCGGGTGCCCGACACCGGGGCCGCGTTCATGCGGGCCGCCGTCCTGTGGGCCCCGGCGCTGCTGTGCTGCCCGTGCCTGTGGTGGCTGATCAACATCGTGCTGATGTTCACCGACAAGCCCTACCGGCAGGGTCTCCAGGACAAGGCGGCCAAGACCGTGGTGGTCACGGCCCGCTAAGCGCACCGGCCCGCCAGGCGCACCGGCTCGCCAGGCACACAGGCCCGCCAGGCACACAGGCCAGCACGGACACCGGCGGCCGGTACGCACACCGGCGGCCGGTACGCACACCGGCGGCCGGGCGGGGTACCCCCTCCGCCCGGCCGCCGGGGACGCGAGCCGCTCAGCGACGCAGCGAGTGCTCACCCGCCGGCTGGTCCGCCCGCTGGGAGGAGCGGCCGGCCGCCACCCGCTGCCGGGCGCCGACGCCGTCCAGGGCGTGGTGCGTACGGGCGGCGGAGGCGTGGGCGGTGTGCCGCGGGTGGGCGGCCCGGCCGGTGGCGGTCTGTCCTTGCTGGGCCTGGGGCAGGCGCACGGCCACGAGCAGGCCGAGCGCGAGCGCGGTGACGGCGGCGAGGGCCACGCCGAGGCCCGACTCCGTACCGGAGAGCAGCAGCAGGGCGAGGGTCGTACAGATGACGGTGGCCGAACCGTAGACGAGCTGTGCGGCAGTCGGACGCGGCATGGCGGATTCCGTCCTCGGGACGTCGGATGGGCGGGCGGTCGGCACGTGCACAAGCGCCTTCCGACCCTACGACGGTGGATGCCCGAGAGGGACCGGTAGTAAGCGTGACCTAACCCACGGTACCGGTGCACAGGGGGCGCACGGAGTCACGTCTCCCGCCAACCGGACGGTCCGGCGCGCCCGTTGGCGGTGATCCTGTCCGCATACCGGAAGAGTGCTCCTGCATAGTGCACTTGGTCTGTTCAAGTCAAGGTCTGTCTTTTCTCTCGCAACTCCGATCGAATGTCGTCACTTGTGACGCGTTTACGCGCGCGGCCCTCTCCATACCCCCCTGGCCGCTGCGCGGACGCCCGGGGAGGACTGCATCAAGTGACCAATCAGAGACGGGCTCTTCGCACCGCTGCTGTTGTCGTGGCCATGGCCGCGACCGCGGCGACGGCGTCGACCTTCGCCACGGCCCAGGCGCATGACACCACGTCAGGTTCCGCCGCTTCCACCGTCGACCGCCGTGACCCGGCGCCGGCCAAGGGGCACGTGGAGCACAACCTCGAAGGCCCCTTCAGCGAGCAGCAGGCAGCGCAGCGGGAGGCCGCGCTGGAACAGGTGCTCTCCGGGGACAAGAAGGTGACGACCAGGAGCGGTTCCAAGGTCGTCAAGCTCGGCGACAAGAAGTACGTCGAGCTCGGGCGGGAGAAGACCGACAAGATCTTCACCATCCTGCTGGAGTTCGGCGACAAGGTCGACGACACCACGATGTTCGACCCGGACGGCGACGGCCCCAAGCCGCCCGTCAAGAAGTACGGCGGCACGCCCGGCCCGGCGCACAACGAGATCGCCAAGCCGGACCCGAAGAAGGACAACAGCACCGCCTGGAAGGCCGACTACAACCGGGCGCACTTCGAGAAGCTGTACTTCGGCGAGGGCAAGGACGTCCACTCGCTCAAGACCTACTACGAGAAGACCTCCTCGGGCCGCTACTCGGTCGAGGGCGAGGTCTCCGACTGGGTGAAGGTCGAGTACAACGAGGCCCGTTACGGCTCCAACTACTGCGGCTCCAGCAACTGCGCCAACGTCTGGGACGCGGTCCGCGACGGCGTCAACGCCTGGGTCGCCGACCAGAAGGCCAAGGGCCGCACGGACGCGGAGATCAAGGCGAACCTGGCCGAGTACGACCAGTGGGACCGCTACGACTACGACGGCGACGGCGACTTCAACGAGCCGGACGGCTACATCGACCACTTCCAGCTGGTCCACGCGGGCGAGGACGAGTCGGCCGGCGGCGGTGCCCAGGGCGGCGACGCCATCTGGGCGCACCGTTGGTACGCGTACGGCACCGACGCGGGCGCGACCGGCCCGGCCGACAACAAGGCCGGCGGCGCGCAGATCGGCGACACCGGCATCTGGGTCGGCGACTACACCGTCCAGCCCGAGAACGGCGGCCTGGGCGTCTTCGCCCACGAGTACGCCCACGACCTCGGTCTGCCGGACCTGTACGACACCTCCGGCGGCGGCGAGAACTCGGTCGGCTTCTGGTCCCTGATGTCGGCGGGCTCCTGGCTCGGCACCGGCAAGGGCGAGATCGGCAACCTGCCGGGCGACATGACCTCGTGGGACAAGCTCCAGCTGGGCTGGCTCGACTACGACACGGCCAAGGCGGGCAAGACCTCGCTGCACAAGCTGGGCGTCTCGGAGTACAACACCAAGGACCCGCAGGCGCTCGTCGTCGAGCTGCCGGCCAAGTCCGTCACCACCACCGTCGTCAAGCCCGCCGAGGGCACGAAGCAGTGGTGGAGCGACCAGGGCGACAACCTGTCGAACACCCTGACCCGTTCGGTCGACCTGACCGGCAAGTCCTCGGCCACGCTGGACCTTTCGGGCTGGTACGACATCGAGGCCGACTACGACTTCCTCTACACCGAGGTGTCCGACAACGGCGGCACCAGCTGGACCGCGCTCGACGGCACCGCCGACGGCCAGGCCATCCCGCGCGACCCCAGCGACAAGCCGGCCCTGACCGACGTCTCGGGCGCGTACAAGAAGCTCTCCTTCCCGCTGGACGCCTACGCGGGCAAGAAGGTCGACCTCCGCTTCCGCTACCAGACGGACGGCGGCGCGGGCGGCAAGGGCTTCACGGCCGACGAGATCACCATCACGGCCGACGGCGCCGTCCTCTTCTCGGACAACGCCGAGGGCGACGACAACGGCTGGGCGGCGAAGGGCTTCTCGCGGATCGGTGAGTCGTTCGCGAAGGACTACCCGCAGTACTACATCGCGGAGAACCGCCAGTACGTGTCGTACGACGAGACCCTCAAGGTCGGCCCGTACAACTTCGGCTTCGCCAACACCCGTCCCAGCTGGGTCGAGCACTACGCGTACCAGACGGGTCTGCTCGTGTGGCTCTGGGACACCTCCCAGAAGGACAACAACACCTCGGTCCACCCGGGCCAGGGTCTGATCCTGCCGGTCGACGCGCACGCCAAGCCGCTGAAGTGGAAGGACGGCACGATCCTGCGCAACAAGATCCAGCCGTTCGACGCCCCGTTCAGCTGGTACCCGAACAAGGGCTTCACGCTCCACAACGCGGACGTGCCGCTGAAGATCCAGCCCTCGCTGGGCAACCCGGTCTTCGACGACCGCAAGGGCACCTACTGGTACAAGGAGAACCCGACGGGCAGTGTCAAGGTTTCTGACACCAACACCCGCATCTCCATCCTCCTGGAGCCGCTCGACGGCTCCTCGATGACCGTCCTGGTCAGCCCCTCGGGCCGGTAATCTCGTAACGCCGCAGGTCAGAGCATGATCGGCCGTCGCCCTCTAGCGGGCGGCGGCCGATCGTGTTTAGGTGCGTCTTGTTCCCGTCCTTATTGACACGACGTCTCACGGGGGAGTGCGGAGTATGGCAGGCGGAGGTTTCTGCAGGTTGCCGAACGGCACGGTGGTGGTGGCCCTCACCCTCACCAGACCGACGGAGGGCGCGGCCCCCTGTCCGGGTACGGGGGCGGGCCCGGGGGCCCCGGTACGGGTGCTGGTCCACGCGGCGAACCGGGCGCGCGCCCTGACCAGGCTGCGCAACCTGGGGCTGCGGGCGGTGTACCTGCGAGGCAACGACCGGCCGCCCACCCCGGACGAGGTCACGGCGGTGCTGCACCACCCGGACGGCCTGCTGTGGCGGGCGGCGCCCCAGGCGGCCCAGGAGCTGTGGCACCCGATCAGGGCCCTGCTGGGCCCGGCCGGGCATGCCGGGCCCGCCCGCCCGGCGGCGTAGGGGGCTTCCGGCGTCCGCCCGGCGGCGTGGGACCGGCTTCCGGCGCTCGTACGGGGCGTGGGGCGGGCTTCCGGCGCTTGCGGCGGGGGCTACAGGGCCTCGGCGACGAGGGGCTTGCCGGAGAGCTTCACGCCCGCCGTCCGCAGCTCCTCCAGGGCCCGCTCGGTGGTCGCCGGCGAGACCCCGGCGGTCAGGTCGAGCAGCACCTGGGTGACGAAGCCCTCACGGGCCGCGTCCAGGGCGGTGGCCCGTACGCAGTGGTCGGTGGCGATGCCGACCACGTCGACCTCGGTGACGGACCGCTCGCGCAGCCACTGGGCCAGGCCGGTGCCGTTCTCGTCGGCGCCCTCGAAACCGCTGTACGCCGCCGAGTGGGCGCCCTTGTCGAAGACGGTGTCGATGGCCCCGGAGGCGACGGCGGGCGCGAAGTTCGGGTGGAAGCCCACGCCCTCCGTACCGGCGACGCAGTGGACCGGCCAGGAGTCCACGAAGTCCGGGGTGTCGGAGAAGTGGTCACCCGGGTCGACGTGGTGGTCCCGGGTGGCCACGACATGCCGGTAGCCGGGCTGGGCCTCACCGATGAGGTCGGTGATGGCGGCGGCGACATCGGCACCACCCGCCACCGCGAGGCTGCCGCCCTCGCAGAAGTCGTTCTGAACGTCGACGACGATCAATGCGCGGTGCATGGCGGGTGTCCTTTGGTGGGGGAGGGAGCGGCGATGTTCCAACATTCACAGGGATGCCATCGAGCGTAGAGACTAGGCGCCCACAATCAACCCCCGCCCCCTACAGCCGACCAGGCCCCCGCTCCAGCCGACCGGGTCCCCGCTCCAGCGGACCGGGCCGCCTTCCCAGCGGGTCGGGCCGCCATTCCAGCGGGCCGGGCCCCCATTCCCGCGGGGCCGGCCACCATTCCAGCCCGTCCGGCGTTTGAGGACGGAACCTTCGCGGCGGGGACCCCGCACCGGACAGCCACCATTCCAGCCCGTCCGGCGTTTGAGGAGGGAACCTTCGCGGCGGGGACCCCGCACCCGGCGGCCGCCCGGCCCGTCCGGGCACCACCCCAGCCCGTCCGGCGCTTGAGGACGAAGCGGCCCCCGGACGGCCCCCGCCCCCCCCCCCCCCCCCCCCCCCCCCCCCCCCCCCCCCCCCCCCCGGGGGCGGGGCCCCGCCCCCCCCCCCCGCGGGGAG
>NZ_JBEYKR010000102.1:0-26306 GCF_040703535.1 Streptomyces sp. NPDC007346 | reverse complement strand
GGGTGGCCGCCACACAGCGGCCACCCCCGCCCCTGCTGCCGGGTGATCCCGGCCCACCCAAGGAGACCCACGTGACGACGCCCGCCACTGAGACGTTCGGCCACGAGCCGACGTGCGGTATCTCGCTGTTCGGCCTTGCCGAGACCGTGTGCGCCCGGTGCACCGAGCGCGGCGTCTGGTACGGCGACGCCAACGAGCTGCGCCCCGTTCACATCCTCTGGCCATGCACCTCGGCCATCGTGCTCGGCCTCGCGCCGCGCCCCGCCGCCTGACCGCCCCTGCTGTGTGGCCGCCCCACCACAGGCGGCCACCCCAACCCGGAAGGACCACCCCGTGGCCAAGACCCCGCCCAACACCCGACCCCACCGCCCCATGCACGCCAACGGGCCCGAGACCACCGTCACCACCGACACCGCCCGGCTCGTCCTCCGTCAAGTCGGCTGGCTCGGCCAGACCGGGACGTTCTACAGCCTCGACGAGGACCCCCTCGGAGACGGCTACGAAGGCGGCGGCGTCGCCCCGCTGTACTTCCCCGCCCACGCCAACCGTCTCGATGACCTCGCACCCGACGACGACGCCACCGAGGAGCCCCGGTGAGCATCTACGCATCCATCCCCGGCATCGACACCGACACCCCCAGCGGCCCCCCATGGGCCTACCAGGGGTCACACATCCTCCCCGCCGAAGACGACCCCCGTGGTGGCGAGATCGGCCTCGCACTGATCCCCGGCCACATCACCCGTGACGGGCGCGACGACCAGCCCGACGACGCAACTCCGTGGCCCTGGCTACGAGTCCACATCACCACCACCGGCGACCCGGCCGCCGTCATCAACCCAGCCCAAGCCCGACACCTGGCCGCACAGCTCACCGACTGGGCAGACCAAGCAGACCAGGGGGTCCGGTGACCACCCAGCCCGAGCCTGTCTGCCAGTGGTGCGGTCAGCCCGCCCTGCCACCCGCCACCTGGTGGGACGGAAGCCCCCAGTGCGCCGACCCGCACGCCTGCGCCCGACGAATCCCCGCGAAGGAGGAGCAGTGACCACCCAGCCACGTATCCCGCTCGACGACCTCACCAGCGATGCCCTCGACGCCCTGTACGAGCAACTCGAAGCGGCCGAGTCCACCGAGCTGGCCCGCCAACTGGACACCTGCCGCGAGGCGCACGCCTCGGCCATCGCCCGTGTCGCGCAGTACGCCGACCGCGCCATCGAGAACGGGAAGCGCGCCGCCACCGCCGAGGCCCGTGTCCGCGCCCTGGGGGCCGACCTGGTCACCCTCCAGGACGCCCACGGTGCTGTCACCGGGCAATGCCGGGCCGCCGAAGCCGACGCCGCACAGCAGCGCGCCCGCGCTGTCCTCCTCGACGGGCTCCTCGCTGAAGCGGTCGACTGGATCCGTGACGGCGACCTCCGTGACCGCATGGTCGCCGTCCTCAACCCGCCCCACCCGGGCGGACCGGGCGCTCCGAAACCCTGCTGCGGCGTCTGCCTTGGCCACCACCCCGGATGCCCCACCCGGGCCGAACAGTGACCAGCCCATCGACCACACCCCGGGGTGAGCATGCCGGCCGACCCGGGGCCAGGTGGGAAACCGTAATCCAGCCCACCGGCGAACAGCACGTTCCCGACGACCAACCCCAGCCACGGGCCAACCGGGCCGCACGGTGAGCAGCGAGGAAGAGGAACCGATGAGCATGTCCGTCACGGAGCTCGCCGAGCTCCCCACCGCACCCACGATCTCCAGGGGCTTCCGCGAGGCAGCCTCCTACGCCGACCAAGGCCCGTTCCGCGCTCTCCGGCGGGCCCTGTTCGGCACCACCACGTTCGAAGACTTCATCGCCGTCATCACGCCCGAGCACGCCATCGCGGAAGGCGTCGCCCTCATCGTCCTGGGCGGGCTCATCGATCCGGAGGTCACCGACCGTGGGTGGCCCGACAGCACCTGGGATGCGGGGTACACCGCCGAGCGGGTCGGCCACGCCCACCAGATCATCGGCCGGTGGGCCGACAGCCACACCGAGCAGCAGCTCGCCCACCTCTTCGAAGCCGCTGCCGACCGAGCCCGAACCCTGGAGGCAAGGTGATCGCCCGTCTCGCCGGCCTTCTCGCGACCGCCCTCACCCGGTACGCCCACCAGCACGGCGTGCACCACTACCTGGCCACGTCCTGCTTGCACGGCGAGCACGGCTACTGCCAGGGAGCCACCGGGAAGGTGGGGGCGAAGAAGCCGGCATCGTGTAAATGGTGCCCCGCCGACTGCCAGTGCGGATGCCACCACAACTGACCCCGGACGCACCGCAGCCCCCACCCAGACGGGTAGGGGCCGCTTCGCTGTGTGGAATTAGCTGTCCTGCGGCTCTGCAAATCTGCCGCTGTCACGGGCTGCGCCGTGCCGCCCTCGCCCCGGGCGGGCAGCCTGCTTCTCTCGCACCTCATCAGCCGAATACTGAGACTCGCCCCGCCGGCCTGGCTCCCGGCCCCGCGACTCCAACCCCCACCGCGACAGCTGCTTGCGGGCGCTGCCGTTTGCTGAATCCCCGGTGAAGCCGAGGAACCGGGCGACCATAGTGACGGTCCACAGCTCCACCGGGGACCCGCTACCAGTCAGCTGTAGTGTCGGAATGTCCGAAACGCTGGCCGCGCTACGGGCACGAGGCAGCCATTTCGTCAGTTCCCGCTGCGCAGCCGACGAACTGCCCCCCATAGGGCCGCCCGAGCCGAGAAGGGCGTTGAGCTCATTGAGCGCCTCAGCGTCGTTAAGGTCCGAGACCACACGGGCGAGAGGCTTGGCGATGCGGAGCGCGTAGTGCCCGACCGCTTCCGTCTCGTCCAAATCGTCTGCCCCCAGGATCAGCTGAAGCAACGACTGGTGAAGCCCCGTGCCGGGGGGGTGTACGAACGCAATAGCGTCGCCGAAGCGTGGCCGCCGGTTCGCTACGCACCACCACTGGGTGTCGATGTCGACGCCGTGCTGCTGGGGCTCGTAGTGGTGAGAGAAGGAGGTTTCCAGGATGGTAGGTACGTCAGCGGGTACTGGCGGCAACTGGAGAGACATCTTCGGGCCTTTCGTGTCGGAGGGGGGCTACTTGGCGAGCTGGTTGCGGATCTGCTCCGCAAGGTCCAGGACGACGGAGACGGGCAGGCTGCGGGTGCCCCTGTAGGTGGTGCTGAGCCGCCCGTTGTCCCGGGTGCTGACCGTGGTGTCGAGGTCGTCCCGCTCGGTGTCCGAGTTCACGATTCTGGACATGGAGAGCGCGCTCAGTGTGTGCAGCCGGTCGCCTTCGTCGGTGATCGCCTCGATGTGGTTGATCAGGAGTGGAGCGAGGCCCCGCACCGAGGTGAGGGTCATTCCGTTCCGCTCCCGGGTGCTGATCCGGGTGGTGATCGTCTCGGTGGGGTGGGTGAAGCCGGGGGTGGCGTAGGTGTAGGTGGCGTTGAGATTCAGGGCCACGGGGGCCTGCTTCCGGGTGTGTCGGTTGCCGATGGTGATGCGTCGGGCGAGGGAAACGCTGTTGATGACCCAACGGCCGGCGATCTTCGTTGCGGCGATAACACCGTTGCGGGCCCAGGTGCGGATGGTGGCGACGGTGACGTTGGCCTGGAGCGCGGCGGCGGTGGTGTTCATCGGGTCCCCCTCGGTGGCGATGACTCCATAATGCCTCACCGTGAGGCGTTATGGAAAGGGGGGTCACCCGAAAGAGTGAGACCCCATTAGAAAGCCCACCTCAGAACCGCATCGCCGGATGACACCGCTGGCACAACGTCGTCGACGGCAACCCGTCATGTCCGACCACATCCCGCCGGCGGGTCACCTCATCACAGTCCGGGTCCCCGCAGTGCGGCACCCGCTCCCACCCCTGCGGCCGTGACCCATTCCGGCCTTCCTCCTCCAGGCGCCCCCAGGAGTCCTGGTACGGCCTGTGCGGGCCCGTGGGGCGGGCAAGGTCCATCCGCCCGCTCACGATGGCGTCCGTGCCCTCCAGGGGGCGCCTCGCAGCCTCGCGGAACACCTGGAGCTCCGGCATCTGATCCGGCTGCAACCGGTGCCCGTACAAAGCTGCGGCGTCCCGGGCGTTCGGGTCCCCCTTCAAGTCCAGGTACTCCTTCAGCTCCTGCTCCGTCCAGCCGGCACACAAAGCGGCAGCAGCGCGGCGGCGGATCGTCGCCACCTGGCCGACCCTCGGTGCCGCACCGCGGTAGTCGAGGGCCGCGGCGAGGGCTTCGGCTGCTTGATCTTCGAAAGAAGAATCACCTCCCCCTCCTCCCTCACTAGTGGGCTCATCACCCGCAGACGGCAACGGACCGGAGGAGGAGGGAGAGTCTTTTAGAGAACCAAGAGAACTAAGAGATGGGGGAGTAGCCCCCGCTACCCCTATGGGTAGCCCCTGCTCTCCATAAGGGGAGCCCTGGCTCTCCCTAGGGGTAGCCCCCGCTCCTCCTTCAGGCATAGGGGTAGCCACGGCTACCCCTTCGAAGTCGGGGACCCGGAACGTCATCGCCTTACCCGGCACCGCGTACATCGGCTTGCCGTGCTTGTCCTGACCGATCGGGATACGGAACTCCCAGCCGGCCGCCGACAGGCGCTTGATCGCGTTCCGGACCACGTTCGCGTCCTTCGCCCCGGTCCACTCGACCAGCTCCGCCAACCGCACCTTGCTGCGACGCCCCTTGTCCGGGTCGTACCGCCAGTTGTCGTCGTACCTGGCGTCATCCGCGATCTCCAGAGCAACCGCACGCTGCAAGCCAGTGATGTCCGGCCCCAGCGCCTCACGCAACTTGCGGCGCAGCTCGCTACCCATTCCCACCCCTCGCCGTTGACTCCGAATCGGCGCAGGTGGGGCGCTGTATCGCCTGCTCTGGCCACTTCCAACCTAAGCTTCACCTAGGCTTAAAGCAAGCCGATCTAGTCATTTTCGTGCGGAGGGTTGGCGTAGGGCAAGCAAGGCATGCAAGATGTGGTCATGGGAGAGAACTGGGAAGCGCTCGGTAGGGCAGTCCGCGACGCACGAGAAGCGCGCGGCGGAACTCAGGCATGGCTATCGAGCGAAGCTGACGTGTCGCGAGCGACCATCCAGAAGCTGGAGCGCGGCGAACCTGTGCGGCCGGGGACTCTCTCGAAAGTCGAAAAGGTCATCAGGTGGGCGCCTGGCTCCAGCCGCAGCATCCTTGACGGCGCCGTTGGCCCCATCGAGATGAAGGGCACGCGGCCAAAGGGCGGACTTGCCAAGATCCCCGACGGAGAACTCGACCAAGCCATCACGAACGCCATGGTCGCCACCGTCGACAACATGACCGCCGCCGAGATCCGCGAGGTCGCACGCAAAGCGGTCGAGGAGCTGAGGCGCCAAGGTCACGTCTAGCCGCCTCGCATGCACAAGGCCCCCACCGTCGGTGGGGGCCTTTCTGGTGCTCGCGGTCAGCGGGGGAGCGCCTCGTCGAGGTGCTCCTGCACGGGCCCGAACAGCCCATACGGCACGTACTCCGGGATGTCCCCGTGCCCGATCCACGCCACCGCGGCGATCTCCTCCGCGTCGCCGACGATCGCGTCGCCGGAGATCAGCTCGCACGCCACATACGTCATCGGCACCCCGGTCTGCGGGTGCACCCGGTCACCGAGGACCCGGACGGCCTCGACCTCCAGGCCGACCTCCTCGGCCGTCTCCCGCACCGCGGCCTGCTCCGGGGTTTCGCCGGCCTCGATGCCGCCGCCGGGGAACGCCCACAGGAGCTTCCCCTCCCGCACCTGCCGGCGGATCATCAGGACCCGCCCGCCGTCCACGATGATCGCCGTGGAGACGGGGGGCTGGACACTCTGCTCGGTCACGCGGCCTCCAAGGCACTCAGGATCGGCGGGTAGATGTTCTCGGCCGGGATGAAACGGGTCAGAGCAGCGAGGGGTACCCAGGCGACGTCCATGTTCTCGACGGCGTCCAGGTTGCTGGCCTCGCCGGCGAGATAGTCGCAGAGGACGTAGCTGGCGAGCACCCCGGTTTTCGGGTGGACCCGGGTGCCGAGTTCCTCGCGGACCGAGACGTGGACCCCGGTCTCCGCGTGGGTTTCCTGCACGGCCACCGACGTGACAGTTGCACCTGGCTTGCACATCCCTGCCGGGAACTGCCAGCTGAGGTTGTCGTCGCCCCGGCGGCACACCAGCAGCACCTCCGTACCGCGCAGCACGACCGCGATGGCGACCCGTAGAGACTGGGCGGGGGTGGCCGCAGGGCTTGGTCTGAGCAGCAGGTTGAACCGGTGGCGCACAGTGTCGGCGGCCCTCTCGTAGGCAGTGTCGAGGATCTGCTGCATGTCCGGCCGCGGCGCCGCATCAGGCTCGGCGTGCCACTTCCCCACGGTGCGCACCGACACCCCAAGGTGATCGGCGAACGCTTCCTGGGTCATCCGGAACGCCTGCTGTAGAACGCAGGCCTTCCGGCCGTCCCATGCATCGATGACGTTCACTATCCGGCCCCAGCTGTCTCGTTGGTGGCGTTCTTCGTGATCCGTGCCGACCTGCTGCCGGAAGCGCGCTGACCGGGCGGAAGGCGTGCTGCCGGCCGCCGCTCGCGCTCATGGTCCGGTAAGCCGGCCGCCGGTTGACTTGAGGGCATGACAGACACCCGGCTACTCGCCTTGGCCGTACTGGAAGGCCCGCTGGTAGGAGACGCCGCCCATGATCTCGGCGACCTCTTTCCACTTCTTCCCTTCGGCGCGCAGCCCCTGGGCGACTTCTTGAAGGTGGGTGCGCTTCAGCGATTCGAAGAGCTCCTCGGCTTCCCGGATGGTCCTGTAGCGCTCGCTGAGATCGCCGATGGCTCTGA
The DNA here is from genome assembly GCF_040703535.1 of Streptomyces sp. NPDC007346. Taxonomy (NCBI): domain Bacteria; kingdom Bacillati; phylum Actinomycetota; class Actinomycetes; order Kitasatosporales; family Streptomycetaceae; genus Streptomyces; species Streptomyces sp. NPDC007346. Next base: position 19,489 of record NZ_JBEYKR010000102.1, on the reverse strand, counting down.
GGTGGGCGTTCAGCGGGGCGAAGGAGGCGTCCAGGGAGTCGGTCATGTCCTGAGAGTAGAGGTGTTCCGACACTCTCTCAAGACGCGCCTTGACGCGATGTGTCGAGCCGCCTACTGTCTACCTCGTAACCACTTCTCAAGCCCCAGCTTGAGGGGAGGGTGCTGCTCACTCCTACCGGATTCGTCCGCGGGCAGCACACAGCAAAAACGGGCCGGACGCCTGCGACTCCTACATCGCGCAGCATCCGACCCTCACCGCCAAGGTCTATGAAGGAGACCCCGATGGCTGTGCAGAACTCTACCGTCGAGCGCCCCGCGCTCAACGACCTGTCTCCGGCAGACGTCGCCGCCCACGCAGCCGGCTCTTACGTCCGCCGGACCGCGACGGTCTCCCAGGACTCCCCGAAGCCCCCCACGGATCCGGCTGCTCGTCGCCGGTTCCTGGCGCAGCGGCAGTGGTGACCGCCCGTGTTCGGGTCTGCTGACTTGTGCCCCGCTGACCGTGACCTCCGTCTTCGTCTGGACCGCATCAAGCAGGCCGCGAAGGACGCCGAGGCCGCCAGGGCGAAGCGCGAAGCGGCTGAGAAGAAGCGCACCACCACCTGACCGCCGTGCCCGACCGGTGTCCACCCCTCGCCCCCGGCCGGGCACGGCCTTCCACCCCACTTCACCCCACCCACCCACCTGAAGGGCACTTCCATGTCTCCGTACCTGATGTCCGCGCCCCGCCTCGACCTCCTGTCCGACGCTGATGACGCCGCGGTGTCGGTGTCCGCGACGTGGCGGCGGGAGACCACCACCGTCGCCCAGGCCGAACGGTTCGCCTCCAGCCTCACCGCTGCCGACGTGGTCTCCGGTGATCCTGCCGCCGTTCGCTCCGAGGTCCGGCAGATCCGCGCCCACCTGGTCGCCACGGACATCAGCGTCATGTGGGACGAGAAGCGGGGCCTGCCCCCGGGGGAGATCGTCACCCGGTACGTGACGGCCCGGGGCGACCACGGGGCCCGGTACTGGCTGCGGTCCCTGGCGGTCGAGCACGACGCCGGGCAGCCGTTCGGGCCGCGTCTGGTCGACGAGCTCGACCAGCTGGACGGCCTGTACGACCTGGCCGCCGCCTGACCCGGCCTGCCCTGTCGCCTCCAACCCCCGCGGTTGGTGGCGGCGGAGTGGCCCGGAACAGCCCGGACCCGATCCCAGAGGAGAACCCATGAGCAGGCCCCGCCACCTTTTCAAGAAGCAGCCCGTCGAACAGACCCGCGCCGAGATCACGGCCGACATCAAGAACCACCGGAAGGCGCAGCGCGAGGCTGCGGAGAACGGGCAGCACCGTGTCGCGGAAATGATGCGCGAGGGCGTCGACGAGCACCTCGACGAGCTGAACCGGCTGAACAACGGCACGTGGAAGCCCGACCACGCATGACCAGTCCAACCCCCGCCGCCCTACTGAGGAGCCTTTCATGCAGGACTGTGTTTTCTGTGCCATTGCCGCCGGTCAGGCCCCGGCCACGGTCGTCCGTAAGTGGTCCGACGTTATTGCGATCAGGCCCCGCGGTGGTGTCAACGGCGGTCACGTCCTCGTCCTGCCCCGTGTCCACGTCGAGGACGCCGGTGTCGACATCGAGGTCACCAAGGCGGTGATGGGGCGGGCTGCTGAGCTGATGGCTGAGCTGACTGCCGCGAACCTGATCACCAGCAAGGGTGAGGCGGCTACCCAGACGGTCTTCCATCTGCATGTACATGTCCTCTTCCGTGAGGCCGGTGACGGTCTGCTGTTGCCGTGGACCCCGCAGCAGGAAGCCCGTGCCGCGGCGAAGGGGGCCACGGCGTGAGCGCCGTCAACCTGGTCATGGCCCGCGAGCCCCTGCCCGAGACCGCCACTGCCGCACTCAAGAGGAGACCTGCCGTGTTCGGATCCACCCCTGCTGAGCGTCACGCCGCCGCCACCCTGCTGTCCGAAGTGGCAGCCGGTGGTGCGCTCACCAACCCCGCCGCGATGACTGACGAGTCCATCAACCGGCAGGTCGCCGCCGCTCAGCAGCTCAACGCGGCGGCCGGTGGGGACGAGAGGCGCATCGCCAACGCCATCGCCGAGGCGCGGCGCTGATGGGCCTGTTCAACCGCAGCAAGCCTGCCTCCGAGCCCCGTCTCCCGGCCCCTGAGGAGATCGGTGCCGCTGGTCGGGCTCTCGCCCGAGGGAACGCTGCTCCCGCCGACCGGCTGTGCGCCGAAGCCGGGCCGCACAGCCAGACCGTGGCGCTCAACATCCTCGGGGTCTCGGTCGACTACACCCCGCAGGACTGACCAGCCAGCCCCGGCCCAGCCGTGACGGTGCCCGATCGAATCGGGCCCGGGGCGCGCACCGCACCACAACCACCAACCAGAGGAGACCCCCATGGGCCTGTTCAGCCGCAAGACCAGCGCCGCCGAGGTGGCCACCCGTAGTGCCCAGGTCGTCGGCAGGACCGTCGCCGGTGACAAGGGCGGCGAGGTCGCCAACAAGGTCACCGAAGCCCTTGGCCTCGGCCGCGTCGAGAAGTGCAGCGACTCGAAGTGCGACTGCTGCAACTGACCGTTCAACAGCTCCGCCACCCGAAGATCGAGGGGGTGGGCGGCCGGTTCGAATCCGGCCCGGGGCACTCCCGCACCACCCAATCCGAGCCCAGAAGGGCGCACCCCGTGAAGAAGCTGATGTTGATCGCCGCAGCCCTGGTGCTGCTGATCCTCTTCCCCAACCTCGCCCAGGCCACCGCGACCGTGCTGGCCGCGACCGTCCAGTTCATCGCCGCCCAGCCGGTCCTCATCGGCTTCGGGCTCGCCACCCTCGCCCACCTGCGCGGCAAGAACCCCGCCACCGCCCGTATCTGACCCGAAAGGACCCGTCATGACCGTGCAGAGCGAGGCCTCCGAGCCCGCCACCTACCACTGGATCGCCACCATCCAGACCGGTCGAGGCCAGATCGCGACCGACGACGGCCCTGTCACCGCAGTGCCGGGAGTGCACACCCACACCTCCACCTATCAGGCCATCCACGACAGCCTCACCGAGAAGTACGGGGCGAACTTCGTGGTCCTGTTCTTCTCCCTCACGCCCGACCAGCTCTGACCCGGCCTGCCTGCACCGCACTCCCCACCTGAACCGAGAGGACACCGAACCGTCGTGACGACCAGCCCGCCCCAGGTGAACGGCCACCGTCGACCCCTGCCCGTGATTACGGACTGGCGGACGTTCACCGTGCCGCCCACCGAGGAGCCGGTCGCCACCCCCGAGCCTCAGCCCGAGCCGGCCACCACCACCGTCGACCTCGTCGCCCAAGCCGAAGCCGAAGCCATCCGCACCAAGGCCTACGCCGACGCCGAAGAGCGGCGAATCGCCGCCGAAGCCGAGGCCAAGGCCATCGAGATCAAAGCCGAAGCCGAGGCAGAGAAGATGCGCCTCGCGAACGAACGGCAGGCCATGCGCCTGGAACGCGACCGGGCCGAACACGACGCGCACCTCGAAGACGTACAGCGCAAGCGCGACAAGGCCGCCCGGGAAGAGGCAGCCGAGAAGGCCGCCGCAGCCGAGGCCAGGAAGTCCGAGGCCAACGACGCGCAGAAGATCGGGAAGGCCGCGAACCTGTGGCGGAACACTGCCCTCGGCTTTGCGATCATGTGCGCGATCGTCGCCCTGCCCGTCCAGATGTCCGCGTTCTACAACCCGGCCGCCAAGTGGCTCCTCGCCGCCCCGATCATGCTCGAAGCTGGGGCGTGGGTCATCCTCGCCGGAGCCGCAGCAGCTGTTGCCGCGCACCGTCCGCACTGGCACTACCGGCTCATCGCTTGGGCGCTCGCATCCGTCGCTGCCGGGATCAACCTTGTCCACGGCCTCGGCCACTTCGACGCTGCCACTGCGATCGGTACCGCCTTTGCGAGCCTTGCCGGCCCCGGGGTGTGGGACCTCCACGAACACGGGCGGATCCGACGGCGTGACGGAGTCCTGACCCGGCGGGAGCGGCGCGCGGCGAAGAAGGCCGCCGAGCGCGAAGCCGCCGAGCAGGCCGCGACGAAGCTGTTCGAAGCCGAGCGGCAGGCGCATCTGGAGAACGTCGCACGCGATGCCGCCGACAAGTTGGACGCGGACCGCAGGCAGATGTTCCCCCGGGTCCACGCGCACGCCCTGAAGCTTGCTGCGGACCTTGGCGAGACGGCCATCACCTCCGCGATTTGGAAGCAGGCCAAGCTCGACGTCGACGGCGCCGGGCCGGGGGAGTCCGACGAGATTCTCCGCATGCGAAACCGGGCTGCAGAGAAGGTCGCAGCAGCCCGCCTCAACAAGCCCGTCAGCACCCTCGGTGACAAGACGTCGTCGCAGCGTGCATCGCAAATCCCGGCGGCCAAGAAGACCCGCGTCTACAACCCCCCTGCACGCCCCGGCCGACGGCGCCCCGGTGACACCCCGAAGTACGTCGAAGCCGCCCGCAAGCAGGCCTCCATCGCCGCCAAGAACGCCTCCACCGAGGAGCAGAAGTGAGCATCGAGCGCACCCCCGCGAATCCCGACCCGAACTGGGAGCGGCTCTTCACCAACCTCATCGCCGACCCGACCGGCAAGCCCGCCGGCCCCGTCCTCCAGAAGACCGCCAGCGCCCCCGTCAACCGCCCGGACCCTCTCGGTGACATGCCCCTCACTCCGGAGTGGGTGCGGACCTCCACCGGGTGGCGGGCGCGTGCCGCCGTCGGCAAGGTGAACTCCGTCCGGGCGTTCCGCCGGTGGGTGCGCCGGCAGAACACCGAGCACGGACACAGCGCCCAGGTGTTCCGCGGGATGCGCCGCACGTTCCTGTGGGTGCAGGGCACCGAAGGCGTCCAGATCGCCACCGCGCGGCGCGAAGTCCAGCAGGCCCAAGCCGACTACAAGACGGCCAAGTTCGGGCACGGCATGCGGCTCATCCCCGGCAAGGAGAAGGAGAAGCGGCGCCGCGAGATGGAGACCGCGTTCGCCGGATCCGTCACCGCCATGGGCAAGTACAAGTCCGCCCAGCGTGACGCCAGGACGCGGCGAGGTGCGCGAGGCGCACTCGTCGCCGCGGCGATCGCCGTCCCGGAGGGGGCCGGGATCTACCTCATCGGCGGCACCGGCGGTGTCATCGCGACCGGCTCCGCCCTCCTCGCGCTTGCCCTGATCGGCCGGCGCACCATGGGCGGCGAGCTCTACGACGACCGCGACGCCAAGTTCGGCGACACCCACACCCTCACCGACACCATGCTCACCCACGTCTACCAAAACGCCCGCGTCATCGGCACCGACGACACCCTCACCCTGCTCACCCCCTGCACGCTGACCGCCGACGGGCAGGCCTGGGAAGTCATCTTCGACCTGCCGTCCGGCATCCCCACGAAGAAGGCCCTCACCGCGAAGGACGCTGTCGCCGGCGCCCTCGGAGTCGCCGTGCAGCAGCTCAACCAGGGCCGCGGCGACCGCGAAGGACGCATCCGGCTCCGGGTCTCCCTGAACCTTCCCTTCACCGGCGCCCCCGCCCGCGGCCCCCTCCTCGACGTCGAGTCCATCAACCTGTGGCAGGCCATCCCCATGGGGATCAACCTCCGCGGCCAGGCCGTCAGCACCGAATGGGTTGAGCGGTCCGGCCTGTTCGGCGGTGAGCCCGGTGCAGGAAAGTCCGCCGCGGCGAACGACCTGCTGCTCGCCGCCGCTCTCGACCCGACGGTGCCCCTGTACCTGTGCGACGGGAAAGCCGGAGCGGACATCACCCCGTTCGAGCAGATCGCCACCATGTACGACACCGACGGCGACCCCGAACGGCTGCTGGAAATCCTGGAGCACATCTGGACCGTGGAGATCCCGCAGCGCCGCGCCCTCGCGAAGGAGCACGGGTCACGGAAGCTCACCGCAGCCATGGCGGCCAAGGACTCGCGGGTCAACCTGGCGGTCCTCCTCGTCGACGAGTGGTCGTCATACGGGGCCGCCGCCGACCGCAAGGTCCGCGAGGAAATGGAACGCCTGCTGCGCCTCATCGTGCAGCAGGGCCGGGCGCTCGGCATCATCACCCTCTGCGCCACACAGAAGCCCGACGCGGACTCGGTGCCGTCCGGGATCCGCGACATCCTCTCCATCCGGTGGGCGATGCGCTGCCTCACCCCCCAGGCCTCCGACACCATCCTCGGCCAGGGGTACGCGGCAGCCGGGCACAACGCCCAGGACATCCTCAAGTCGCAGCGCGGCGTCGGCATCTACATGGATGGCGAAGGCGCCGAACCGGAACTGACCCGCGGCTACTACTACGACGACGACGAGGTCGCCCTGATCCTTGGCCGGGCTTTCGAGCTGCGGGCCAAGGCGGGCACGCTGCCGGCCGGTTCGGTGCCGCTGGCCGACCAGTTGCGCGCCCTCGGCGACGACCAAGCCAACATCCTGGCCGCCCTCCTCGACGCGTTCGACGTGCGCTCCGACGCCGACGGGGCGCCCGCCGAATGGCTCCCCGGCGCCGTGCTCATCGAGTACCTGACGGCATCCGGCATGGACGTGTCCGCGGACACCCTGGGGCGCCTGGTGGTCCGCACCGACGAGGACAAGGTGAAGCGGGCGTGGGAGGGGTCGAGGGTCTTCGGCTACCCCCGCTCCCGTGTCCTGATAACGGTGCGTGACCGGTTCGGGTTGGGTGAATAGCCCGGACGGGACCCGGACGGCCTGCCGGTTTTCCCAGGTCAAACCCCGGACGTGTCGGCGGTCGAGCCGGACAAGCGGTGTCTGAGCCGGACGCGCCCGTCCGGCTCAGACACCCTCCCGTCCGGGGTCTGTCCGGGCCTGACCTGCACTGACGTCCGGGCGTCCGGCCTCGCGTCCGGCCCCAAACCCGCACAAATGACTCCACCCCGAACCACGTAACCAAGAGTGACCTACCGCTAAGGAGACCCCTCATGCAGCTGCCCGAGCAGCCCGTCGCCGGGCAGCCCGACCCCGTTATGGCCCGTGCCCGTGAGATCGCCGCCGCGGTCGATGAGGTGCTGGCCGAGAAGCCCGTCTCATACCGGGACGACCGAATGCTCCCCATGGTCGGCACTGCGCTGCCGGTCGCCCAGCCTGGCACTCCGCCGATGTCGCAGTGGGCGGTCGACGCGAGTGGTGTCCTCAAGGCCGTGTCCGTCGCGGCGATCCCCGTCGGCGGCGCCCTGTGGGTGGTCGGCCAGGTCGACCCGCTGGTGCTCGGCATTCTCTTCGGGTCGCCGGTACTCGCCGCCCTCGCCGTCGCCCGCCTAGTCGCGAAGATCAAAGACGCCAACCAGACCGCCCAGCCCGTCGTCCAGCACTACCACGGGGCTGTCCACCAGGACACCCGTACCGTCACCAGCACCACCCGCGGTGTCATCGCGAAGACCCGGAACCAGACGCCCAACTAGGAGTCCATGATGGCCACCAAGAAGGCCCTGAACCCACCGCCGGGCGAATGCCCCCAGTGCTGGCTGCACGCCTACGACAGCCGCGAGCAGCACAAGCACCTCGCCCCCCGCGAGGACTGCCCGGCCTGCGTGAACCACATGATCAACGGTCACGGCTGAACGACACGCGACTGACACCCATCTCGACCACTCACCCCGCACCCGGCGGGACCATCAACCAAGGAGGCACGATGTCCAACTACGACGACATGACCAACGCCGACGTCATGAGCAGCGACGAGCTGCGCGAATACGACCAGCACGACGAAGCTGTCCTTGACGCCCAGGACGAGGAGAACCAGCCCTGCGGTGAAGGCCACTGCCACTGCTACGGCGTCGGCTCAGACCATTACGACCACGCCTGCGTCTGCGACTGCCCCAGCGACGACGACGGGCAACTCATCCGGGACTGAAGCTCCCTGCATGGCAAGGCCCCGGACCGTCTGGTCCGGGGCCTGTTGTGTTGCACGGGCGATCCAGGAGCCGCCCAGGCTGTTCGTCGGCCGGAGCGTCACCGTCACGTCGAGGAGCCGGCCGAGTTCGTCCAGGGCGTCCTGGCACTCGCGTCGGGTCGCACCGTGGACCGTGTACCTCGCCATGGGCACAGTCTGCCGGGGGAGCAGGGGCGGTGGTGCTGGAATTGGGAAAGCCTGCCGTGGAGTGCAACCATCGCCTGAGCCTCGGAGTCTTCATAGAGCCCGCTGCACAGAAGCGGGGTCAGTACCCGAGGAGAGCCATGGTGAATGACCCTACCGTCGACGCCTACCGAGAAGATGGCCAGCTCGTCATCGACTGCCCGCACTGCGGGGGTGAACATCGTCACGGCGTCGGGGGACCCAAGCTGGGGGACGGAGACGGGCACCGCATCGCTCACTGCGCCAGAGGTAAGGGCGGCGGATACTTCCTGAAGGAAGTCGCCAGCTCGTAGCGGCGACGGCCCCCGCACCAGCACGGTGCGGGGGCCTCGGCGTGGGCGCTACGGGCGCCACTCCGGGAGGTACTCCGGATGATCGGCGAGTCGGTTCTTGAGGAAGGCCACCAAGGCGTCGGTCATGAGGGGCTCTCGGTTTCGGCTGGCGGGCGGATGGGCGGGGTGGCGCCGGGCTCACTGATGTACCAGTCGATCAACTGAGAAACGACCTTGGCGCGTGACGTCCCGCCCAGCTTTGCGGCCCGACCGAACTGCGTCCACATGTCCGTTGGGATGCGAACCTGGCGAGGTTTCGGGTACGGGCTGCGGTACTCGGCCTTCGCGTCGCCCCGCTGGCGGGTCGTGGAGTGCGACACGTTCTGGCTCGGCCCCTCGCAGGTGATGGCCCGAACTTCGGCGACCTCCGCGTCCGGGCGGCTGCCGAACCACTCGATGGAGCGCTGGGCTACCCGAGGCCACCACGTCTTCTCGCGAGAGTGCACGCGCAGCCGGACCTCCGGGTCGACGGCGATACCGACGTACAAGAGTGCCCCGTCCCGGTCGAAGAGCCGGTACAGGGCTGTCGGGTGACCGGTGGCGGTGGTCATGAGGAGTCTACGTCCTCGGCCAGTCGGCGCCTGAACTCCTTGTTCTCTGCGATGGCGGCGACAGCCATGTCGTACCACTCGGGTGGTACAAGGACTCCTGATCGCTTGCTGCGCCGGGTGATCTCGGTGTGTTCGCCCTTGTGCTGGCTGCCGTCTAGCAGGTCGGCGAACTCCTTACGTGCTTGCTCGACGGGGACACTCTGAGGCTTTTTCATGCAAGGAGTGTAAGCCGCTGGAGGTCTGTAAGGAATGACAGGTTCGCGCCTTACGAAGATCATGCTCTGTAAGGTTCACAGGGACCTTGCAATCCTCTCGGTCTGAACTGTAAGGTTCGTAAGGAAGTCGCGGGGAGGTTCCCGAGACTCGAACCACCCGAGGGGGACTCGTGATCGCCAGCAACCGCACCCGCCGCGCCACACTCCGCACCCGCCAGCTCGCCAACCGGGCCGCCGCACGCATCCGCCGGCGCGGCACCGGCACCCTCGCCGCACACGCCATGGCCCAAGGCCTGAACCACCGCGACGCCACCTCCGTCGCCGGAACCCTCCGCAAGGTCGCCGCGAAGCTCGGCATCCTCGGAACCACCGGCCGTGTCCACGCCGGCCGCCACATGCGGAACTGCCTCCGCTTCACCCGCACCCAGGTCGCGGTCATCGCCGCCAACTACAAGGCCCGCAAGCCCGCTTACCGCCTCGTCGCAGCCAAGCTCGCCCTCGCCGCCTAGACCGCCCACCCGAGCCGGTGTTCGCCCGGGACCCGCCCCCCGCCCGGCAGGGGTGGGCCCGGCACCCACAGCCCGCACCACGAACCCGCAGGAGGTAGCCGTGCTGAACCCGATGATCCGCTGGGAACCCGGCACCCTGGTCCGCTACCACGGATCCCTGGCCGCGCTCCACGGTGTGTACACAGCCCACCGATGCGACTGCCACCAGCACGACGACCAGGCCGGAACCGTCCGCTTCGCCTTGAAAGACGAGGACGGCACGGTCGTGGCGTACTGCGTGCGACCGAAGTCCATCACCCCCGCCGTGTCTCCGGAAGGCCCCTGATGACCCCGCATCCGCTCCTCGCCGCCATTCCGCTCGACCAGCTGGGTGACCTGCTGGACACCACCCCGGTCGGCCCCGGGCTGATCACGGTCACCGCTATCCCTGCCGACCAGTGGGGGACACGGGCGGTCATCGCGTGGCGGCCGGCCAACGGTGGCGTCCGGGTGGTCGCGGCGACGAGCCTGATGTACGCGGTTGATGTACCGGGTGCAGTACGGAAGTTCACCTCGACGGTTCAGCAGGCACTCGACGTCACCACCATGGAAGGCAACCGATGACCGACACCCCGATGACCCCGGACCGGCCGACGCCTGTCGAGCTGACCGCGCAGCAGCTTGAGGCCCTGATCGATGCGGGGAACCGGGCGCTGAACGACCACTACCACGAGGACCAGTGCCACTGTGATGCCTGGCCGACCAGCTGCGTGAGCAGTGACCGCTACTTCATGGGGGCGTGGGACACGGACGCGTTCGCGATCGGTGTGCCTGCGGTGCTCGGTGTGTGGGAGTCGCTGCGGACCAACAGGGATGCGGCGAAGGTCGCGGAGTTGAAGGCCGAGGTTGACCGGCTGCGTGGGGAGTTGTCCGACGCGACCGCCGAGCTGGCGGAGAACGCCCGCGCCATGAACGCCCTCCGCCGCCACCGCGACACCGCCGAGACCCGGGCCACCGAACTGGAAGCCTTGAAGCCGGCCCGGCGCGATCCCCGGGGCGACGAGATGGTCCGTCGGATGCTCCGCCCGGACGCCTGCAATCGTGCGGTGACATCCCCGACGAGTGGTGCCCGAACTGTGCGGCCTGCCGTCAGGGCTGCCACGGCGGACACGACAACAACCCCTGCACCCACCCCAACGCCCCCTGGAACACGGAGAGCCGTCGTGCCGAGTCGTAAGCGCAAGCCGTGGATGGTCGTCCTCGCCGGCCCCGACGTGAAGGCCGAGTCCGGGCACACCAGCGAACTCAACGCCTACAGCTTCGTGCGGGCCTCGCTGGGAGCCGACAGCCCTGCCGAGACCGCCGAGATCCTGCACTGGGAGGACGGACGCTGGATCCTCCGGGAGCGGCTGAGTAAGGGTGAGCTGCCGTGACCCCGCCGCCCCCCGCCCCGGCCCCGTTGCCGCCGTGGGAGGAAACCCTGGCCGAGACCATCGCCTGGGACCGATCGTGGGACCCGTACGACAACGACGACGAGGACTGACCATGTGGACCTGCGAGACCTGCGGTACCGAGAACCAGCCGGACGACGAACACTGCCAGAACTGCGACACCTGGCGCACCGACCAGGAAAACGACGAGGAGCAGACCGATGAACACCAACGACCGAGCAATCGCCACCATCAAGTGCCCCTTCTGCGAGCAGCCCGCCGGGTACCAGTGCGTCGCACCGATCAACGACCGGCCGATCACCTTCGCCCACCCCAGCCGCCAGTTCGCCGCACTCGACCAGAAGTGCGACGAGGAGTAGACCGATGAGTATCCGACTCGCAGACCTCGACATTCGGTGGACCGGGACCGACGACACCACCCCCGCCGGGCATGTCCTTGTCCTCGCCATCGACAACGCTGGGCTTCTTCGGCTCTGCCTGTACGCCGGAGACGCCCCGGCCGACGATCAGTTCCGGGGCTCGCTCCTGATCCCGCCGGAGGGTCACAAGCAGTCGTTCCTGCCGACCCGAACGACCGCCTACAACGCGGGCGGCGGCTGGGTCACCTGTTTCGGAACGCAGGACAGCATGCTCGCCCAACTCGCCAACCCCACCACCTGACCGCCCCTGGGCCGCTGTGTACGGCACGGCGGCCCACAACACCGGAGGAGCATCATGCTCGCCGTTTCTGAACGCGTTCCCGGCTACGGCCGCACCCCCGACCAGACCATCTGGCACAAGCCCGCCCCCGGCCACCGGTGCACCGGGGAGTGCGACTTCCACCCCATCGCGTGCAGCGAGGAGGAGGGGATCGTCGCACCGGGCCCGAAGCAGAACGTACCGATCCGGCTGAAGAAGGAGAACGAGGCGTGGTGCACCGACTGCATCGCTCTCAACGCCAACGGCAAGCAGCCCGCCACCCAGAAGCCCCCGCGGTGAAGCCATCCACCCTCGCCCGGAAGGGCCACTGCTCGGTCTGCGGTCGCCCCTATCGGCTGCGAGAAGACGGGACCGTCCGCACCCACTGGGCACGCAACCCTGACGGCACCGCTGCCGCCGGACTTGCCGACTGCGACGGAACCGGAAAGAAGCCCAGCGAGGAGCCCCCGCGATGAGTGCTCACCCGCTCCCCGTCGGCACCCGGGTCAAGCACTACGGCCAGCAGTGGTCCGCCGCCCGGTTCGGTACGGCAACCGTCCAGGAGGTCAAAGGCCCCTGCAACGACGGCACCTGGGAGTACCGGGTCCTTGCCACCCAGGACTTCGCCCGCCGCCCGGGACCCGACAACCCCGAGACCCGTGAAACCTGGTGGAACTCCACCGCGACCATCCCAGCGAAGGAGCCCCCGCGATGACCTCCCCTCCGACCCTCACGACCTGCCGAACCTGCGGAGGGCCCACCCAGACCGACATCCGGGCAGGCTGCACCCCCTACACCTGCACCACACCGTGCGCCGTGTGCGGCCACCCCGGCGACGTCCACCGCGACTGGTACCGCGAGCAGCACGGCGCCGGATTCTGCCGCCGATGCCCCGAAAGCCGCCGACACGACTACAGAGCTCAGGAGCCCCCGCGATGATCCAGCCCGGACAGACGGTCGACGATGCCCACCGCACCGTCAAAGACGACCTGGTCCAGCTCGCCGCCCCAGAAGCAGACCGGGTACGTGAGCTGATCGCCAAAGCCGTGAAGGATGGCGACGCCGAGACCATCCGCAGCGAAGGTCACCAGTGGTCAGGTCGTGTCGGCCTCGTCATCCTCCAACTCGCAGACCGAGTCGAAGAGGCCACCACCCGCGACGGGGCACCCCGCCGCACCGGATACGTCCTGGAGACCTCATGACCACGAAGCCCTGCACCTGCCTCAAGCAGCCCCTCGGCCCCGGCGAATCGTGCGACGCCCACCAACTCCCGCCGACCACCTACGCCTGGTGCTTCGGCCACGGCAACCTTCACCGCTTCCCGCAGGACGGAACCCCCTGGTGCACCGCCGCGTGGGTCGCCTTCACCGCCACCAACGAAGCCGACGCGCTCGCCGCCAAGCACGCCGCCTACGGCGACGCCCAGTTCCTCCACGACCTCCCCGCCGACAAGCAGATCGAGGTCATCGAGATCGCCGAAGCCCGAACCGGCCAGCTGTAGACCAACCCCCACCCTGGGCCCGCCCTGAACCATCAGGCGGGCCCGAGGCGTTGGTGCAGGTGGGGGGCGCGGCTATTGTTGTGGGGCGGCACGTGGGAGTGTGTCACGGCTTGGACTGTTTCATTCCGAGGGGCACTTATCGCTCGCCCTCGTTCCGTTGACGATCGCGGCGAGAAGGCCGCGCAGCTCCTCGATGGTTTTGGGTACTTCGTCATGCCCGAGGACGGCGAGTTGGGCCTTGAGTCTGTGATAAAGCAGAGCTTCGGCGATTGCGGACGGGTGCGCGGTGAGGGGTCCTCCCTCGGCTGCTGCCAGGTGGTTGGTGCTCATCGCTCGCCTTCCGTCCAGCCGTAACCTTCCGCGAGCGCGAGGACGGTCGGGCAGGGGAAGTCGAGCGACGAGCGGGACCACTCGTAGTTGCCATCGCAATCTTCCGAATGCATCTCCGGGGCGGCGCATACCCGACAGTCGCTGCCGTCCGGCTGGTGCAGGGCAATCAGCTTGCGGTCGGCGGTGCAGCGGCGCAGGACCGATGCGGGGTCGTTCAGGGCGATGTGGTCCGCGAGGCTGCCATCCATCTCGGGGGCGGCCTTGGTCTCGTCGCCGCGACGGAGCACGAGGTAATTGGCGCCCCAGAGGTAGTCGCCGGTCTCGATCGTGTCGAAGCCGACGGCGTGCGCTGCTTCCTCGCGCGCAGTGATGGCGCGGTCCAGCCAGCCGAGGATGTCCTCGCCGTGGGCGGTGGGTTGGTTCATGCTGCGGTCTCCAGTACGGGCGATGTGGGCGAGGGCAGGGTGCGGTGGGGATGGGGGCGACTGGCCGAGGTGAGGAACGCGAGGCGGAGCTGCACACCAACCTGCCCTGCCCCTCTGGTTCGACGGGCGACCACCACCCCGACCGGGGCGACTGTGCGGATGGTGCGCGGCATGCCGTTCAGGGCGGGCAGCACCAGCTGCACCGGGCGCAGGGGGGCGATGCGGCGTTGCCGTACCCCGTCCACGGTGGGTGCCGCCACGATGGGCCACGGCCCGTCTGGGCGTATGCGGGTGGAGCGGGGTATGAGCCGGTGTTCCACTGCGGCGGCGAGGAGTTGCGTGCGGGTTGCCCTGTTCCGGTCCAACCCGATCAGGGTCACGAGCGCGGACCGGTGCCAGTTCGCGGTGCGCACGTCCATCCCTGCGAGGGCGGCGACGCGTTCGGGGTCTGTTTCCCGGGCGAGGGCGAGGAGCAGGTGGCGGCGCTGTGGGGTGCGGGCTTCCGCCAGGGTCACGTCGGCCGGCGCCGGGGTGGTGTTGTGCCGGCGTGCGATGAGCGCCCGGTGTCGGGTGAGGGCGAGTTGGCCACCGAGGATGCCTTCGGGTTCGACGAGCCGCTCGACCTGTCGCCCGTTCGTGTCGGTCTCCAGCGTGGTGGTGTTGGCGTAGGTGCGGCACAGGGTGATTACTGGGCATCGGCCGCAGATGGTGATGGCGGTCTTCTCCCGGCCCAGGCGGGTCTTCTGCGGTTCCGGCCCGTCACCTGTGTACGGCCCCCACGCGTCGAGCGTCACGTCCGGGTCGCCAGCGCACTTGCTGGGTAGGTCGGGGTCGGGTGCGCACCCGCGGTACCGGTAGTGGGGGTGGTCGACGAGGGTCTGGCGGGCGGTGGTGGGGCTGGTGTTCACAGGGTGTCCCCTTTCCTGCGGTGTGCTGCGCTGGGGCGCGTGTGTCCCGCAGGCTGGGCCTGGTGGGGTTCACCCTGAAAGGGTACGACTGGGGTGCGTGTATGCCTGTTTGATCAGGGGGTGGGGTGTTGTGGTTGCAGTCCGGATGTCAGTGTTGCTCGGCATACTGACGGCATGCCGAAACTGTATGAGAGCGAAGCTGAAGTCGTCATCGACGGCACGGCCACCCCGACCTACGTCCGATTCATGGTGTTCACCGAGGGCGGACTCAAGTCCTGGGAAGGAGTGCTCGACTCTGAGGGCTCCAACTTGGCGATGACCGCGATCGAGGCAGACGAGGTACTGCTTCGAATGGCGGACGGGAAGGAGGGGCGCATCATCGTCACCAACGACCCAACCGAGCAGGGCGTCGCCTTCACCGGAAGCGGCCCTGCGCCGATCTGACCGGTGCACCAAGCCGCTGCCCTTCCCAGGTTCGGGGAGATCAGTTCCGCGTCACGGGGGGTCGGCAATCACCCAGTCGCCAGCGTCACCCAAGATCATTGTTGAGCCGCACCGTTGACACAGACCGACACTGCGGGGGTCACCTAGTGTGGTTGTCTCGATGGGGTTGTGCTTCAAGCAAGTTCCGGTTCGCCGCAGAGCAATCGACAAGGCGGCTACTGTCCCGGGGTCCGGCTTGATGCCGAGCAGGTCGTGCTCCAGAACGGCGATACGGATCGGGTTCGACTGTTGCGGTGGCGGTGTTGCCGGACGCGAGCGAGACCAGAGGTTGAGGCGCGAGAGGAGGGGGCTCACCGCTCCAGGGTGGCACGGGGCCGACAAACTGGTGCCTCTGGCGGCCGGAGTCGCTGCCCTCGGTTCGCCCCTCACAGAGGGGTGATGGCGAGGTTCCGCCAGAACGGGCGGGTTGCCAGGTCGGTGATGCTGCCGTTGGACAGCCCGTGGTAACCGCCCCGGTAGGTTGTGTCCGCGATCGGCCCCGTTGTCCAGCCGACGCCGTCTGTGCGCCGGAGTTCGACAGTGGTCGGGGTGACATCGATCCGGAAACTCATCGCCGTGTCAGCGACGGGCTGCGTGGTGGCGATTGTGCTGCCGATCTGCGTGCCCGCCGTGACCCCTGCGGTGTGCCGGTACAGCTGCATGTCGCCGTTACCGCGCACCACCACGTGATAGCCACCGGAGGTGTTGGCAGTGGAGAAGCGGTAGACGTCGTCACTGGCTTTGCCGAAGTAGTAGCCACCATGGATCGTCGCGCCCGGTAGCACCTTGTGCTTCATGTCGAACACGATCCGGTAGCCGCTGGCGCTGCCCTGGATCGGACTGTAAGTGCCGAGCCCGTAGGACTGGTTCGGCAGCGCGTTGATGCTGACCCACCCCGTGTCGGCGCCCTCCTCGTGCTTGAGGGCGTACACGGGGTCGTAGTCCAGTGTCGGTGTCCCCCCGGATTCCTTGATGCCGAGTTCCCACCGGCTGAAGGTGCGCTGCGGAGTGCTGGTGGACGTGTACTTGGGGTCGGACGACATCATGCCGACTACACCCAGCCCGGTGAGCCGGGCCACCTGGGACCTGCGGTAGACGGGCCACGCGAACACAGACTTCCCTCGGGCGACGACCTGCTGGATACGGAGGTCAGTGAACGTGGTGGAGACGCCCCAGTAGTCGACCATGGAGTCTTTGCCGTCCATGGTGGCGTCGGAGGTACCCGCGTCGAGGTACACCCAGGTGCGGTAGCCGCGCTGCGGGGCTTTCGCCCAGGGGAGGCTCGCGGTGCCGATGTGGCACTTCCAGATCACCGACCTGGGGGCGTGCGGGTAGAAGGTGTCCAGCAAGGTCTGGCACGGGACAACCGCGTCGTTCCCCTTCGGCTCCAGGAAGATGATGGTCTTCCCGAGGAACTCATCCAACACCTCGCGCAGTGGGACGAGGGGCTGCTCCGCCCACCCCGGGCCGACCCGGGCGCGTTCGTTGGTGCGGACCTGCTGGGCGACCTCCTCCGTGGTGTACGAGCTGAGCAGGCCCGTGCGGTTCGTCGTCCGGTCGAGGGTGTCGTCGTGCAAGCACCACAACTGGCCGCTGGCATCCCTGCCCACACTGACCTCCAAGGGGAAGCCCTGCGCGGCGGATGCCCGGTAGCCAGCCATGACGTGCTCCGGTCCGACCATGCCTCGGCCCCGGTGTGCGAAGAAGCGAGGCATGGACGGAGTCGCTCCTGCGAAGTAGGCGTCGACGGTCTGGATGGCGTTGGGGAGGTACAGGCCGCTGGCTGCGGTTGCTGCTGCGGCCACGGCGGCGCTCTGGGCGGCAGCAGCCTTGGCGGCGGCGTCTGCTTCTGCGGTGCTCACCGCGCTTGTGCGGGCTGTGTCTGCTTTGGTCTGCGCGTCGGTGGCTGCTGTAGCGATGGCGGCTGCCTGTGCGGCTGCTGCGGCACCCGCCGGGTCGTATGCTGCGTCGGCTCGCGCCGTTTCGGCTGCGACGGCGGTGTCGGTGTACTCCTGGGCTTCCGCCGCACCGGATGGTCCGACGAGAGATGCCAGGAAGTCGGCTTCCGTGCCGGTGCCGCCAGCCTCCAGCCACACCTCGTAGGCCGACAGCCCGTCCGCACCGTCTTCCCCGGCCAGGCCCGGCACGTAGACGATGGTGCTGCCGCCGGTCGGTTCGTCCCCGAGGTCGACGCGCAGGTCACCGATCCAGTGCGGGCCGGGCGTCTCCGGGACGAGGATGTACGTGAGTACGGGGGTGCCGTCGAGCGCCCGCCCCTCTTGGACCTGCCACACCGTGTCGCCGGCGTCCGCCTGGATCTGGGCGTTGGGTACCAGCTCGGCCTGCCAGTTGCCTTCCGGGTTGGGCTTCACGGTGACGGGCCGTACGATCTGTGCCTCATCGCCGCCGACGTACCCGACCGCGCGGGCGCCGGTCACGTCGACCAGGGTGATGGACACCTCCGTGCGGTGCGGGGTCCCGCCGATCTGCATGCCCTTGACGGTGGCCATCGTCAGACTCCAGTTCGGTTGTACTCGTCGACCAGGGGGTGCACGGGCTCCGGTTCGATTCCGGCCCGGTGCATCTGACCCGCCCACCGGTCCGTTGTCCATGAGAAGGCGCGGAGGAGGGACTCCAGCCGAGACATGCGGCCCCGCAGGGACCCGTTTTCCTCGTCGACCCGCTCCACGGTTGCTTTGAGGACGGCCAGGTCTTGCGCACGCCCCTCCGGTGCCGCCTGGATCGCCGCCGCCGCTTCGTTCGCGCGGGCTGTGGCTTGTGCGGCTCGAAGTGTTGCGCGGGCGACGAAGAACCCACCGCCGCCAAGGACTGCGCCCGCCGCGGTGACGACTGCGGCGATCTCCGTGATGTTCACGGGGCCTTGCCTTTCCGGGCGCGCCTCGGGACGGAGTGCTCCGGGACGGTGGCGGCCCACATGATGACCCCGACGTGCGAGGTGAGGTACCAGATCGCGACGGTGGTGCCGCGCGCGTACTCGCCGGTGATGGCGGCGTACCCGTAGGCGAGCGCCCAGACGGACGGGGGTGCGAGGGCGGCGAGGAAGCCGAGCCAGTCGCCTCCCACGCGAAGGAACGCGAACACGATGCAGCCCAGCCCGGCGCCGATCCACAGCCAGGCCCAGGCGGCGAGGCTGCACCGGTCGGTGAGGAGCGTCAGCCCGGGGGCTGCTTCGACGGGGGTGACGATGAACCCGACACCCCAGCAGATTTTCCCGATGCCGAAGATGAGGAGGATCTGCCCGCGGCGGCCCAGCTGCTTGCGGAGCCGCCGGGCCGCCGCGCGCATCAGGCGACCGGGCCGCGCGGCGTGTGCTTCGCCACCCACCCGCCGACGAAAGTCACCGCTGTCGGGACCAGGGCGAGAACGAACGGCGACAGCCCGTCGGGCATCCACTCCACCAGGCGGGCATCGCCCTGGGCCGCGGTGAGGGCGGCGAGGAGTCCGGTCGACGCCAGGTAGGCGGCGACGGACGCGGCACTGACCTTCTTCTCTACGGGTGCAGTCATGTGGTCTCTCCTTAGATGGGCTGCGGGATGCGGCGAATCGGGTGCGGCGTGAGGTCAGCTCTTGGTGAGGGCGGCGACCGCGGCGGCGAGCTTGTCGACGGTGGCCTGGAGGGTGTCGAGCTTCGCGGCCAGCTTGTTGTGGACGGTGGCCACGTCGGTGTCGGTGTCGGCGGCGTCCCGCAGCAGCGCCCACGCGTCGACCGCCCCAGTGCCCTTGTACGACCAGACCTTCTTGACGTCGTCGGTGGTGAGTGCCATGTCGGTGCCCTTCTGGCTGGGGGTGGTGGGGGTGGGGTTTGCCACCGGAGGGTTCGAGGTCTCGGGGGAGGTCGGCGCCGGGGCGAGGCTCAGCCGCTTGCCGATCCGGGTGCGCATCGAGTCCATGGTGAAGCCGCGCGGGTCGATCTTGCCGGGCTGCCACTCCAGGTGCCCGATCGCCGACCGCTCGCCCCAGCCGTGCGCCCGGCACACGGCGGCGGCCGCGCGCTCGATGGCCAGCAGCTGGGCCGCCGGCCACGGGTCCTTGCCGTCG